>JACDFX010000088.1:0-1394 GCA_013815575.1 Rubrobacter sp. | reverse complement strand
GAGAGCGAGGTGGAGGATGCCGTCTCCGCCGCCGCCTCTGTGCTGCGCCACCTCTCCCGCGAGCGCCTGCCGCTGCGCCTCCTGTGCGCGAACGCGGCCGTCGACGCAACGGAGTTCGGCAACGACGACGCCCCGTACCGGGAGTCCATGCGGCTCCTGGCGCAGGTCCGGGCCGACGGGGCGCGTCACCTCTCCGAGGTCTTGCTCGAAGGGCGCGGAGCCTTAGGCGAGGGCGTCGTGCTCGTCTCGCGCACCCGAGACGCGGGCTTGCCGGCGGCGGTGCGTTCCCTGCGGGACGCCGGGCTCTCCGTCGTCGTGGTGGCCCTGGCGACCTACACCTACCGTACGCCCCCCGGCACCGGGGGCGCCGCGCAGGGACGGGGGGAGGAGTTCACCCGGTCGCTCGGCCTGCTGGAGGCAGCCGGGGCGACTGTGCGCGTGATCTCCCACCCGACGGGGGTTGGGGGGCTGTCGGGTTCGCGGAGGGCCGTGTGGACGGGGGGGATCGGTTGAAGTTCTGGCTCTACGCGGCCGTGCTGGTGGCGGGGTCGGCCTTCTCCATCCTGTTTACCGGCGACGTGTACTCGGAGCCGGACACGGGCTTCGGCGACCTCTCTATAGTCTCGATCATCGCGGGGGAACGAGCCTTTTTACCCATGCTATTCGCCGCCGCCGTGGGGGCGCTGGTCGGGTCGGCGGGGAGGTGGCGGTTCGTCCTGCTGGTGCCGGCCGGGGCGCTTTACACCATCGTCGCTGTCTACGGGATGCCTCCGGTCTTCTCGCCGGGCGAGTGGCGGCCATTCGGGTACAGGATCGGCAATGACGTCATCGACGCGGCGATCGTCATGTACGCCGAGCCGGTGCCCTACGATCTGGCGCCGGGCATCTTCGTGATGATCCTGCCCGCCGTCGTCGTCCTCGCGACCTTCGCCACCTCGGCCGCACTGTACGAGGGGAGCCCGGTCCTCTCGGTTGCGGCCCTCGGCCTCACCATAGGCGTCCTCTCGACCGTGAGCTTCGAGGACGGGGCTGGCCCTTTCTTCGCGATCTTCCTGGTCTGCGCCGTGGGGCTCCTGCTGGCGGCCGGGTCCGTGGGGGCCGGGGGCCCCGGACGGGCGGCGCTCGCGGCTGGGGCGGCCGTGGTGGCGCTCGCGCTCCTCGTGCCCCGGCTTCCCTTCGACGACGCCACGATCAGCCCCGGCATTATCGACTGGACCCGCATAGGAACCGGCGGCACCTCCAGGCTCGACGTGCAGGCCGACGTGGGCGACTACCTGGCCGCCGGCAGGGACGCCGAGCTGTTCAGGGTCGAGAGCTCCGAGCCGCTCCTCTGGCGCGGGGGGACGCTAGACTCCTTCGACGGCGTCCGGTGGTCCGACACCACCACGCCCGTC
>JACDFX010000006.1 GCA_013815575.1 Rubrobacter sp. | reverse complement strand
GGCCATGACGGCGAGCATCACGTAGTCCCGGTAGTTGTCGAGGCGGGCGGCGTTTAGCATGCGCTGAAGCTCGTCTTCTGTAAGGACGTTGTAAGCGGGATCCTGACGGACGCGCGGGCTCTTGGCGAAGAAGCGCAGGGCCTCCGGGTTGACGGTGGTGGCGCCGGTCATGAACGTGAAGATCAGAAACCGCCGGAGAACCGCTAGCTTCTTCGCCGCCGTCGCCGCGGCGTAGGTCTTTATCAGGTGCTCCCTGAAGAAAGAGACGTCCTCGGCCGTCAACCCGGAGAGGCTCCTGCCCATCTCCCCCGCCGCATAGGCGACGAATAGTCGTATCTCCGTATTATAAGTTTTTATCGTCTGGGGGCTAGTGAGGGTTCGGAGGTAGAGGGCGACGAGGCGTTCGGTTTCGGGCGGGAGTATTGGGGCCGGGGTGGTGTCGCGGGTTTGGGCGGGGACGGGGAGGTCAGTCATCGGGGGTAGCGTAGGTTATGAGGGAGACGACCTCGTAGGGGGCGAGGCGGGCGCGACCGTTGAGGTAGCCGAGTTCAATAACGAAGGCGACGCCGGCGACGGTTCCGCCGGCGTTCTCGACGAGGTCGCACATCGCGCGGGAGGTTCCGCCGGTGGCGAGAAGATCATCGGCCACGAGTACGCGGGCGCCTCTGGTGATCGAGTCGGCGTGGGCTTCGAGGGTGTCTGTACCGTACTCGAGGTCGTAGGAGGCGGAGATGGTGTCTCGGGGGAGCTTGTTCGGTTTGCGGGCCAGTATCAGGCCCTTGCGGGCCCGGTAGGCGAGCGCGGTGCCGAAGACGAAGCCGCGGGCTTCGGCGGAGAGGATACTCTCGTACGGGAGGTGCTCGGTTGCCCGGTGGAGGGCGTCGGTGGCGGCGTGGAGGGCCTCACCGTCCTCTATCAAGGGGGTTATGTCCTTGTAGGAGATGCCGGGTTTCGGAAAGTCCGGGACGGTTCGGATGCGGCGCCCGACGGTTTCAAGCACGTTTTGAGGACGGGGATCGGTCACGGCGTCAGGGGGCGAAGGTGTCGATCACGTTCGCCATCATCAGCTCTTTGAGGCGGGAGTCAACGGAGGCCAGGTGGCGGGCCTTGTTCATCGCTTCGGCGACCCTGCCGTCGTCCCTGCTGCGAAGCTCCGGGTTGACAACCTGCTTAAAGAGGGCGGCCTCGCGGTCCACGGCGGCCATGATGCCGCGCAGGTGACGGGGTTGGATCGAGTACTTCGCCATCTCCAGGGCCAGGCGCGCGATCTCGGCGTCCCGCTGGGTGAGCTCGCCGGTGCGGCCGACCACCCCGACCGTTATGAGCTCGTCCACGAAGCGCGATTCGGTCTCCAGGGTGTCGGCCAGCTCTTCGCGGGTGTAGGTCCTGTCCTCGAGCACGCGCGAAAGGTCGCCGGACGAGTCGCCGCCGCCGGCCATCAGCCCGCCCCCGCCCTCGATGCGCTTCTTTATGACCTTCAGTGGCAGGTACTCTTTGTCCTGCAGGGTCAGGATGTACTTGAGCAGCTCTATGTCCTGGCCGGAGAAGAGCCTGTACCCGCCCCGGGTGCGGGTGAGGTTTATGAGGCGGCGCCGCTCCAGGTAACGGATCTTGCTCACCGACAGCGTCGGGAACTCGGGCCTCAAGCGCTCTACCACCTCGCCGATGGTGTAGCTGTCCTTGGAACCCCCGCGCCGCATCCCCTGGCCCACCGCCGGGTCTTGCGCGGCACGATCCTCAACCCCCAGCTCGGGTACGGGAGATTCGGCGATGGGCGGTTCGGGGAGTGGTGGGTCTGCGAAGGGCGGGTCCGGGGCCCTGTTGTCCTCCGGTCCGAACTCGTCCTCGCGCGGGTTTGGGGCGCGGGGGTCTTCCCTCAGGGGATCTGTCCGCCTGCTCCTGTTCGTGTCTCCGTTGTCCAACGGGTTAGCTCCCATCCTCTACACCAAGCTCTCTATCGCGTTCGCCCTTTTTAGGAGGACACGAACTTGAAACGGTACTTTCCTACTTGTATCTCGTCGCCGTTGCGCAGGTCCACGGAGTCGACCCTAACCCGGTTGACGTAGGTGCCGTTAAGGCTACCCGCGTCCCGGATCAGGAACCCCCGGTCGCCGCGCACGACCTCCGCGTGACTCCTGGAGACCGTGACGTCGTCCAGGAAGATGCTGCTGTCCTGGCCGCGGCCAACGGTGACGATCTCGTCGCTGATGTCGTGCATCCGGCGGCCCGCCGTACCTTCGACCTGGTCGAGCTCTATGAGCGAGGCCCCGCCCGAACCGCCGCCGGAGGTAGGTGGTCCCTCGGCCTCCTCGCCGAAGCTCGGGGCGAAGGAGACGGTGCTCTGGCCCGCGGCGAGCTTCATGCCGCACTCGGCGCAGAACCTCATGCTGCGCGTGATCTCGGCTCCGCAGTTGGGGCAGATCATCACGAGGCCCTACCCTCCCCCGACTCGCCCATAAGCACCCTGGCTAGCTGCTCCGGCGAGAGTTCCGCCACGCCCCGGTCGACGAGCTCGGCCCGGATCAAGTCGAGCCTGCCCCGCAACAGCTCGTGCCGGTAAGCCACGGCCCGCTCCTCACGCGAGACTCGCGCCAGAAGCAGCCTCAGATCCTCCCCGGAAAGCTCCGTGATGTCCTCGGTCGCCTCCCAGTCGAAGCCGCCGGCCGGTGTGAAACCATCTCTAGCCATCCGAACAGTATAGCGCGACCTCAACCTGAAGCGCAATCTCAGCTTCAGGTATCGGCCTGCCTCACTCGGGGTCGGTCGAACCGTCCTCTATGAGGGAGCGCACGAGCTCGACGTACTCGCCGGCGAGGGCGTGGGGGTCGGCGCCGTCGCCGGGCTCGGCGTAGACGTAGAAGACCGGGTTGTCCGGGTCAGGGAGCATGAGCACCCACCCACCGTCCACGCTCAGGCGCACGCCCTCGGTGAGGATGGCGTCCGGGTCGCCGCCGAAACGCTCGGCGAGGCCGCGCATCACGCGTCCCTTGGCCGTCCAGGGGCACTCCAGGCGTTCGCGGACGACGTTGCCGAAGGAGTCGTCGAAGTTGCGGCGGACGGCGGAGAGTGGCTCCTCGCGGAAGGCCTCCAGGGCGCGGGCGAGCGTCATGAAGCAGTCCGGGGCGGGAAGGAAGGAGGGGAAGATGTAGCGGCCGTCGGCCAGGGAGGCCAGGTCGGCGCGGACGTCGGAGGCCCGGATCGCGACGTTGCCGATGCCCGTGCGGCTGATCTCGACCGTTCCGCCACCCTCTTCGGCGAGCCGCCTGTAGCCGCTAGAGAGGTTTATTGGGAAGACGGATTTGCGGGGCCTGGTGGTCTGGATCAGGCACGCCAGCAGAACGTCGCTCGGCACGAGCTGCCCCTCATCGTCCACGAACCGGACCTGCTCGGCCTCGGGGCCGACCACCGCCCCGAAGACGGCCCCCACGGTGGGCACGATACGGGCGACCCGCCCGATGCTCTCGTCCAGGTCGGCCGAGGGTCCGGAACCGACGACGTTGGCGTTGGAGAAGCCCTCCATGACCACGGCCCCGATGCCAAGGCGCGAGAAGACGCGGCTGGCGACAAGGCCGGCGACGCCGCCGTAGAAGTCCACGACGATCGTGGCACCAGCGGTCTTCTCCTTGTCGACCACCCGCTCCAGGCGTTCGACGAACTGCTCGACCACGCGGCCGGGGTAGATCAACTCCCCTATACCCTCCCCGTAGGCCCTCCTGTACTCCTCCCGCACGAAAGCCTTCTCCACGGAGCGCTGGTCGTCCTCGGTCATCGGGGTGGCGTCGGAGGAGAAGAAGAGGATCTCGACGTCGTCCGGATCCGCACCCGCCCGGACGTGGACCCCCGCCGAGGACCTGCCGCTAAGCACGTCGTGGCGTACCACGCCAGCGTGGGCGGCCCTCAGATCCCGGATGTTTATGCCGGTCCCGAGCAGCGCCGCGGTCATCGCCCGCTTGGCGACCTGGGAGGAGCGGGAGGCGTCGCGGCCCAGGGTGACGACGGCCCCGGGGTCGAGGGTGGTTCCGAAGGACGAGGCCAGGCGGGTGACGAACTCGGGGGTGAGGTTCACGTTGAACTTGCCGGTGACGACTCCGCCCTTGAAGACCGTCCGCAGGCCCATCGTCTCGTAGATCAGGGAGTGGGTGACGTTCGCGCCGCCCTCGATGGTCTTGTGCGGGTAGACCTTTACTTCTGGGGCTATGGTCGCCCCCTCGCCCACGATGACGTCGTCCCCAAGGGCGCTGCGCTCGAGTATCCGGGCCCTGGCCTGCACGTAGGAGTTGCGCCCGACGAGCGTGTCCTTTAGCTCAGCCCCCTCGCCTATATAAGTCCCCTCGGCCACCACGCTGCGCTCGACGCTGGCACCCGCCGAGACGACGACGTTATCCGCTATGACGGAGTAGGGACCGATCTTCGCGCCGGCATCGATGCGGGCGTTCTCCCCGATCACGACCGGGCCCTTCAGCTCATCTTCCGCAACCTGGGCCCTGCGCCCGACATAGATGTTCTCCCGAAGCCGCGTCCCTGGCGGCCTGACGTCCTTTACCTTGCCGTCGAGCACGTCTCGCTGGGCCGAGGCGAACTGCTCCAGCGTCCCGATGTCCTCCCAGTAGTCGTCGGTGACGTAGCCGTACATCGGCCGGCCGGCCTCAAGCAACTTCGGGAAGAGCTCCTTTGAGAAGTCGTACTCGCCCTCTGCGGGAATCTCCCCCATCACGGACGGCTCCAGAAGGTAGATGCCGGTGTTGACCGTGTCGGAGAAGACCTGGCCCCAGGCCGGCTTCTCCAGAAAGCGCGAGATGCGCCCGTCTTCTTCCAGGATGACTATGCCGAAGTCAAGCGGGTTCTTGACCCTCTTAAGGACCATGGTCGCCTCGGAGCCCTTCTCCTCGTGAAAGCGCAACAGGCGGGTGAGGTCGGCGTCAGTGAGGGCGTCGCCGCTTATGATGAGGAGGCGCTCGCCTTTGAGGCCGAGCTGCCTTTCGGCCATCTTGACGGAGCCCGCGGTGCCGGCCGGGGCGTCCTCGACGGAGTAGCCGATGTTCACGCCCCAGTCCGAGCCGTCGCCGAAGTAGTCCCGGATCTCCTCCGGCATGAACTGCAGGGTGACGGCGATGTCCGTGAAGCCGTGGCGTTTCAAGAGGCCGACGATGTGCTCCATGCACGGCAGGTTCGCTATCGGGATCATGGGTTTGGGCTGGTCGCTGGTAAGCGGCCTCAGGCGCGTGCCCTGCCCGCCGGCCATGATCACGGCCTTCATCGCCAAACCTCGCAAAAACGACCCACGTCTGTGATCCCCCCGGGCCAACCTTTGCGCATTCTGACTCCCCTTCTCCCTCTAACCCGCCTGTGAGCAGTTTTGACCCATATTACCTGACGCGCCGGGGCGGCTACTCGCCTAACGATTACTCGTCGAACGGCTGCTCTTCGCCCTGACCCCGACGGCCACGCCCCACAAGTCGTAGCGTTCCCGGAGCGCGTTCTCGACGTAGCGGATGTAGTTGTCCGGCAGGTCGTCGGGCTTGCTGGCGAAGAGGGTAAACCGGGGGGGCGTGGTCCCGACCTGGGTGGCGTACCGGATCTTGATGCCCCTCGGCGGCGAGTTGCGGTCAACGAGCTCGTTGACGAACTCCGCGATCTCGTGGGTCGGGATCCGCAACCGGTAGGCCCTCCTCAAGCGGGAGGCGAAGGGCAGCACGTCGTCTACGCCGGCTCCGGTAAGCGCGGAGATCGGCAACGAGCGGGGCTTCAGGTCCGTGAGGCGGGCACCGATGCCTTCGGCCACCTCACGCAGGCGGTCGGGCGGGACGAGGTCCCGCTTGTTGACGAGGACCCCGCAGGCCCGGCCGGACTCCTGGATCTCACGGGCTATCCGCAAATCGCCGGCCACGAGGCCCTCGACCGCGTCGACCAGGAGCAAGGAGACGTCGGAGCGCCGGATCGCCTCTGAGGTCCTGAGCGAGGAGTAGTAGGGCACCCCGCTGGCCTTCCTGGCGGTCTTGCTCACCCCGGCCGTATCCAGCAGGAGATACCGCTCCGAACTCCCCTCTATCTCGACCTCTATCTCCCCGGCCACGGCGTCGGTCGTGGTGCCCGCGACCTCGGAGACGACGGCCCGCTCCGAGCCCACCAGCCTGTTGAGGAGCGTGCTCTTGCCGACGTTCGGCCGGCCCACGATGGCGAGGCGTGGCAGGTCCGAGTCCTCCTCGCTCCCCATCTCCGGGATCAAGGCGACGACGGCGTCCAGAAGGTCCCCGATACCGAGGCCGTGAACGGCTGAGACCGCGTGGGGCTCCCCCTCGCCCAGAGCGTGGAAGCCGTGACGTTCGGTGTCGTCGGCGGGGTTGTCCAGCTTGTTGACGGCGAGGCCGAGCCTGGCGTCCGTCAGGTGCAGGATCACGTCGGCCTCCTCCACGGCCACCCGCGCCTGCAGCGTCACGAGCGCCTCCAGCCCGACCTTGGCCCTTGGCTCCATGCCCCCGGTGTCCACCAGGTCGAACTCGGTTCCGGCCCAGTCGGCCCTGTTGTACGAGCGGTCGCGGGTAGTGCCTGGCTGATCGGAGACGACGGCGCCCCTGCGGCGCAGGATCCTGTTTATGAGCGAACTCTTGCCCACGTTGGGGGCGCCGACCACGGCGACGACTGGGAGGCGGCTCATGCTTGATCCTTCCGGTGCTCTCTGGGCAGGGCGTAGATTGTCCGCAGGACGTCGTCCGCGGCCTCGCGGTAGGCCTTGCCGCCGCGCAGGCCCTTATCGAGCGTGATCGGCTCCCCTACTATCAGGCGTAACCGCTCGCCGCGCAGACGCGCCAGCGGACCCGGCATCTTGCTAACAAAAACGGGCAGCACGGGGGCGCCGCCTCGGATGGCGAGCATGACGGCCCCGCTCTTGGCCTCCCTTGCGGTCCCGTCGTCCTTGTGGGTCCCCTCCGGGAAGATGCCGAGCGCCCATCCTTCGGCGAGGTAGGCGAGAGCGATCCGCACCCCGGCCCGTCCGCCGCCCTCTCGGTCTACCGGAAAGGAGCCTATAAACTCGAAGAACCTCTTGTACGGGGGCTCGTAGAGTTGTTTCTTGCCCATCCACTGCATGCGGCGGGGGATCGCCATGCAGACGAGCACGGGGTCAGGGTACTGGATGTGGTTGGCCGCGATGACCAGGGGGCCGTCCTTCGGCGCCTTCTCCATGCCCTGGATCTTCAACCCGAACAGGATGCGGCAGAGCAGGATCATGAACCGCCTAAAAAGGTCGTACCGGCGGGACATACGAACCGGCGTGCTCCTGCCCTCGAAAGCGCTCAAAGTTTCCTCACGCCCCGCTGTCCGGCGGCCAGATCCAGGACCCTCGACACGACTTCGTCGAGGGAGAGCGCGGTCGTGTCGAGCACCACGGCGTCCTCGGCGGGCCTCAATGGGGACACCTCGCGCTCCGAGTCCTGGCGGTCGCGGCGTTGGATCGCCTCCCGAATGCGATCCAGCTCCGCCTCCCGCCCGGTCTGTCGGGCCCTCCTGCGCGCCCGCTCCTCCGGGTCGGCTGACAGGAACACTTTTAGCTCGGCGTCGGGCAGCACGACGGTCCCGATGTCCCTGCCCTCGACCACGGCCCCGCCCCGCTCTCTGGCCTCCTCCGCCGCAGCCCGCTGAACCGGCAACAGCACCTCCCGCAGGCCGGCGTCTACCGACACCCGCGAGGCCGCCGCGGAGACTTCGGGCGTGCGTAGGTCGGGCTCCGGTACCCGCTCGCCGTCGATGCTGGCCCCGTCGGGGTCGAGTGAGACCCTGGAGGCGAGGGCCGCGAGCTTCGGCGCGTCGGAGAGGTCCGTCTCCTCCCGAAGGGCGAGAAGGGCGGCGGCCCGGTAGGCGGCCCCCGTGTTGAGGTTGACGACGCCGAGCCGCCCGGCGACCTGCCGCGCGACCGAGCTCTTCCCGCCCCCGGCGGGCCCGTCTATAGTTACGAGGATGCCCTTCATCGACCCCGGAAGTATAGCCGAAAGTCCCCGGCAGACGCCCCTGCCCGGCCGCAGCGCTACGGCAGTCCTACCGCAGCGATTCGAGGGCGTCAAAGTATCCTGGGAAGGTCTTGGTGACGCACCCGGGGTCGCGGATGGTTACGACCGGGCTCTTCGCGGCCAACCCGGCGACGGCGAAGGCCATCGCCACTCGGTGGTCCCCGTAGGTCTCTATGACGGCGGGCCGCAAGGGGCCGGGCAGGATCCTGACCCCGTCCCGCCCCTCTTCGACCTCGACCCCAAGACGCCCGAGCTCCGTCGCGACCGCCGAGATTCTGTCCGTCTCCTGGTGCCTGGCATGGCCGACGTTGGTGATGGTCGTCGGCGTGGAGGCGAACGGCGCTATGGCCGCCAACGTCATCATGGTGTCGGAGAAGGCGCCCATGTCCACCTCGACCCCCCGCAACCGCCCCGGCCCCCGCACCTCTACCGCATCCTCCCCAAGGTCGACCTCGCACCCCATCCGCCCGAGCACCTCCGCGAACCGCAAGTCCCCTTGCGAGGAGCGGGATCCAAGCCCCGGCACCCGCACCCGCCCCCCCGTCACCGCCGCCAACGCCATGAAGTACGAGGCCGCCGAGGCGTCCGGCTCCACCTCGAACTCCCGCGCCCGGTACACGCCGGGCCCGACTGTCAGGCTTCTAAAGCCCTCAGAGACCCCAACCTCGACGCCGAAATGGCGCATGACCTCTACCGTGATCCCAACGTAAGGCCACCTCTCCCTGCCCCGGACGTCGAGGTTTACGGTTCTCCGCGCGTAGGGGGCGGCCATAAGGAGGCCGCTGACGAACTGGCTGCTGCCGGCCCCCTGGACGGGGGTCTCGCCGCCCTCCAGGCCACCGCCACGGACCAGAAGGGGGAATCTGCCATCCTCGTGCGTGTAGTCCACTGCGGCGCCGAGGCGGCGCATCGCGTCAACGAGGTCCCGGATCGGGCGCTCCCTCATCCTGGGCACGCCGTCGACGGTGTACGGCCCCGGCCCGAGCGCGAGCGCGGGCGGCAGGAAACGCGCCACGGTGCCCGCGTTTCCGACGAACACCTCGACGTCGCCGTGCGGGATCTCCCCGCCGAGACCCCCCAATCTGACCTCGCCGGCCTCCCCATCCACCCGAACGTCGAAGCCTAGACGGACGAGGGCGTCCATTAGGTAGTAGGGGTCGTCCGAGAAGAGCGGGTTTTTTATGACGGAAAGACCGTCGGCGAGCGCCGCGACGAGCAGGGCGCGGTTGGTGACGCTCTTCGAGCCCGGGACCCGCACCTCAGCGTCTGCCGGACGACCGAGCGGGGAGATCTCCATCCTATCCGGGAAATCGCCCCGCACGTCTTCGATGGCGAAGTCCACGCCGGGCGTCCCCTGTATCCGCGTCAACGCAAAGCCCCGAGCTCGGCGGCGGTGAGCGGCCGATAGCGGCCCCTCTCGAGGTCGCCGAGCTCTACGGAGCCCACCCGCACCCTGCACAGGGAGAGGAGGTTCAGGCCTACCGCTACGCACGCCCTGCGTATTATGCGGTTACGGCCCTCGTGGATGGTCAGGTGGAGGGTGGTGTGGTCGGTGGTTTTGTAGACTCTGGAGAGGGTCGGCGGGGACATTTTGCCGTCTTCGAGGATTGGGCCGGCGGCGAGAGCGGAGAGGGCCTCTTGCGGGGCGGGATTTTTGAGGGTCAGGCGGTACTCCTTTTCGATCTCGGCCGAGGGATGGGTGATGCGGTGGGCGAGCGGGCCGTCGTTGGTGAGGATGAGGAGGCCCGTCGTGCCCGCGTCGAGGCGGCCGGCGGGTACGAGACCGGGAATGTCGGGCATCAGGTCGGCGACGGTGGGGCGGTCTTTGTCTGGCTCGTCCTTGAGGGTGGTCAGGTATGCGGCGGGCTTATTGAGGGCCAGGTAGGCGTGTTCGTCTGGAAGGAGGACCCTCTGGCCGTCCAGGAGGACGGTCTCATCGCCGGAGACGGAGGAGCCTAGAGAGGCGGTCCCGCCGTTGACGGTGACGCGTCCCGCTTCGATCAGGGCTTCGGCCTTGCGCCTGGAGGGGGCGGCACCGGCGCGGGCGAGGAAGGCCTGCAGGCGCATTCAGGTGGTCTCGGGCCCGGCGGGGGCCTCGGACGTGGCTTCCGGGGAGGTGAGGCGTTCCCGGACACGGTCGAGTTCTTCCCGGGAGACGAGCGAGTCCAGCGGGGGAAAATCCTCGCGGGAGGCGACGTCGGTCGCGGCGAGAAACTCGTCGGTGACGGCGAGGAGGGCTGGGGCGCCGGGGGCGTCTCGGTCGGCGCCGGCTTCGGCGAGCAGGTTGCGCTCGAGCAGGTTACGCACGACGGCGTCCGAGTTGACGCCCCGGACGCGCGAGACCGCACCCCGGGTAAGGGGACCGAGGTAGAGGGCGCAGGCGAGCACCTCGTGGGCGGCACCCGAGAGCGGGGCCGGGCGGGCCTCCTCGCGGAAGCGCTCCACGGCGACCGAGCAGGCCGGGTTCGTGGAGAAGAGGTAGCCGCCGGCCACGGCGCGCAGGACCACGCCGGAGGTCTCCGGGGAGTAGCGCTCAGACAAGTTGGCGAGGGCGGTTTCGACCGCCTCCGGGGGGAGTCCGGTCGCGGAGGCGAGGTCGGCCGGCCGGATGGGGCGGGCGCTGACGAGGAGGACCGCCTCCAAGAGGTGCTCGGGGGCGGGGGCGCGTTCGCTCATCGGGGCGGTTCCACCAGTTCGAGGGTCAGGGCGCCGAGCGGTTCCGGTTGGAGGAGCCTTACGCCGCCCTCCTGGGCCAGGGAGAGGGCGGCGGCGAAGGCGACCGCGGAGCGCAGGCGGTCCATGTTGCGGGTCAGGTCCTCGAAGGAGACCGGGCCGCGAAGGAGAGAGGCCCGTATCAGGCCGACGAGTTCCTGAACGGTCACCGTGATCGGCCCGAGGTGCCGAACCGGCGGCTCCAGGAGGCGGGAGAAGGTGCGCCGGGCGGCGAGCGCGACGCGGTCTTCGGCGACGCGCAGGCGTCCGGGCTTGGGCGGCACGACGTGGGCGGAGGGGTAGTGCCCGGCGGCGCGGGCGAACCTCCCGCGCAAGTCCTCTGCGGCGCGGCGTACTTTCAGGTACTCCTGCAGGCGTTCGGCGAGCTCTTCAGGGGAGGCGGCGACGGCGTCCTCGCCGTCGGCCTCGGGCTCGACTGCCGGTGAGAGGGTGCGGCTCTTGAGCAGTATCAGGGCGGCGGCCGATCCGGCGAAGTCCGTGTCGCGGTCCAGGGCGTTTGGAGATTCGGGGTCGCGGGACCCGGCGTAGAGGCCGACGAGCTCGCGCAGGGGGACCTCGAAGATCTCCAACTCGTCTTTAAGGATCAGGGCGAGCAGCCACTCGTAGGGACCCGAGTAGACGTCGAGCTCGACGGTGAAGTCCGCCAGCGACCGTCCGGCGGACTCGAAGGTCACTGCACCTCCCTGTGGAGAGGCAGGACGGAGGAGAGCTGGCTGTGGTCGGAGCCCGTCGCCCTGGCGAGTACCGGGTCGACGACCCTGCCCTCCGCGACGGCGACCCCCCGCGCGAGCCCCCCGTCCCCCTTCAGGGCCTCGGCGAGGCCGAGGCCTGCGAGGGTGCGAGCGTAGGGGAGCAGAGCGTTGCTCAGGGCGCGCGAGGCGGTCACCGGAACGGCCGCGGGGACGTTCTTTACGCAGTAGTGGGTGACACCCCCGTCGACGAAGACCGGGGCGTCGAGGGTCGTGGGGCGGGAGGTCTCGACGCAGCCGCCGTAGTCTACGTCCACGTCCACGATGACCGACCCGTCCTTCATCCCCTCGACGGTCTCCCGGTCGACGAGGTCCGGCGTGCGGGCTCCCACGACGTGGACGGCGCCTATGAGGAGGTCGGCCTGTAGCGCGGCGTCCCGGATGCCCAACGCACTCGCGGCAAGGGTGGTAACGCCCGGAATGCGGGCGAGCTCCAGGGTGCGAAGGCGGTTCACGTCGCGGTCTATCACGACGACCTGGGCGCCGAGGCCGCTCGCCATCCTGGCCGCACCCGAACCGACGATGCCGCACCCGAGCACGACGACCCGCCCCGGCCTCACGCCCGTCGCCCCCCCGAGCAGGATGCCCCGCCCGCCCGACTGGCGCAGAAGGTAGTGGGCGCCTATCTGGGGGGTAAGGCGGCCCGCGATCTCACTCATCGGCGTCAGAATTGGCAGCCTTCCGGCGTCCCTGATGGTCTCCATGGCAAACGCGATGCACCGGGCGTCGAGCAGCGCCCGCATGAGCCCCAAATTGACGGGCAGGGAGAGGAATGAGAGAAGCACCAGGCCCTCCCGAAGACGGGGCCACTCCTCCTCCACCGGCCCGTAGACCTTGACCACGAGCCCCGAGTCATCCCAAACCTTGCGGGCGTCGTCCACGACGTGGGCTCCGGCCTCCGTGTAGGCCGCGTCGGCGATTCCGGACGCCTCCCCAGCCCCGGCCTCGACTAGCAGCCGGTGCCCGGCCCGGCTGAGCTCGTACGCCGCATGCGGCGTCAACGCCACCCGCGTCTCGCCCGGCGTCCTCTCTCTGGGCACCCCTATCCTCACGGCCGCGCTCCCGGTAGACCCGCCGCTTCGGGTCCACCCGTAGCCGGGCGGCCAAGGCTAACCGGATGTCCGCCGACGGTCGGGGCAGAACCGCAGGGGTTACAGGGCTCTCTCACGACGGTTCCCAGAGAGGGCTCGTTCGCAAGAATTCCCGCAGCGCCCCCTCTTCCCCACCGCCGCCGAGGGAGAGCGGGCGGGTGTCGGCCGGGGTCCAGGACGGGGCGAAGCGGACGGGGAAACCGGCCCGCCAGAGATCCAGGGCCAGCGCCTGAAGCGGGCCAGGGGGCGCCGGGCGCGGCGCGCACTCCCTGAAAGACCGCATCTCAAGCACCGCCCCCGAGAGGGCGGCGGCGTTGCCAACCGACCGCATAACCAGCCCGAGCCCGGCGCCGAGCCCGGCTTCGGTCATGGACCGGATGGTCCCGGAGATCCGCAACGTCGTGCCGGTGGGATCCAGCATCTCCTCCAAGTCGTGCCGGAAGAACGGTTCGGAGGCCGGCAGGCAGGAAGGCGAATCGGGGGGCGCCTCGTCCCACTCGAGCGTCGCCCAAAAATCGACGAGGCCCGCGGTGCGGGTGGCGAGGGTGCCGGCGGGGTCTCCGGTGACGAGCACGCCGGCACGGCCTGTCTCGGGGAGCGTCGCCCTCAGCTGGCCGCCCGCTCCCCGGCCGGAGCCTCCGCCTGGGGCCCTGCCTGGGCCCCTGCCTTCTCCGCGGCGACGGGCTTCTGCGCGGCGCCGCAGGCTTCGAGGAAGCCGAAAAAGAGCGGGTGCGGGCGGAGGGGCCGGCTCTTGAACTCCGGGTGGAACTGGCTCCCGATATAGAACGGGTGGTCCTTTAGCTCGGCGATCTCGACGAGCCTGCCGTCGGGCGAGGTCCCGCTGAAGACCATACCCGCCTCCTCCAGCGCTTCGCGGTAGGCGTTGTTCACCTCGTAGCGGTGGCGGTGGCGCTCGTTGACGAGGTCCGAACCGTAGACCCTGGAGGCCAGAGTCCCGGGGAGGACCTTGCAGGGCCAGCGCCCGAGGCGCATCGTGCCCCCCAGGTCAACGCCCACCTGGTCCGGCATGATGTCTATAACCGGGTGGGGGGTGTCCTGCTCGAACTCGGTCGAGTTCGCCATCTCGAGGCCCGCCGCGTTACGGGCGAACTCTATTACCTCGATCTGCATCCCCAGGCACAGCCCGAGGTAGGGCGTGTTCGTCTCCCTGGCGTAGCGCGCCGCCTCGATCTTGCCCTCAGCCCCCCGGTGCCCGAAGCCGGGCAAAACCAGCACCCCGTCGACCCCGGCCAAACGCTCCTCGGTGGACTTCCGGTCCTCCAGCGTCTCCGAGTCCACCCAGTCGAGTTCGACCTTCAAGCCGTTTGCGCCGGCGGCGTGGCCCAAAGCCTCGACAACGGAGAGGTAGGCGTCCTGAAGCTTGATGTACTTGCCGATAATGGCGACCTTGACGCGCCGTTCGGCCTGAAGCGTGCGCGAGACGAGGCTACGCCATTCGTCGAGATCCGCCGGCGGCGCCTGCATTCCGAGCTTCTCCAGGACCAGGTCGTCCAGGCCCTCGTCGTGCAGGCTCAAGGGTATGGCGTAGAGGCTCGGGGCGTCTTCTGCGGGAATAACGGAGTCTAGCTCCGTGTCGGCGAAGAGCGCGATCTTTTTCCGGATCTCCTCGCTCATGGGCCGATCCGCCCGGCACACGAGCACGTCCGGGCTTATGCCGATCTCGCGCAGGCGCTGCGCCGAGTGCTGGGTCGGCTTCGTCTTGAGCTCGCCGGCCGCCTCGATGTACGGCACGTAGGATACGTGAACGTAGAGCACGTTCTTGCGCCCCACGTCGTTCCGGAACTGCCTGATGGCCTCCAGAAACGGTAGGCTCTCGATGTCGCCGACGGTGCCGCCGATCTCGGTGATGACGACGTCCTTATCCTGCCCGAGGCGGCCTATTCTGTTCTTGATCTCGTTGGTGATGTGCGGGATGACCTGCACGGTCGCCCCGAGGTAGTCCCCCCGCCGCTCCCGGCTTATGACCTCCCCGTAGACGCTCCCGGTCGTCACGTTGGAGAGCCGCCCGAGGTTCTCGTCCAGAAACCGCTCGTAGTGGCCGAGGTCGAGGTCTGTCTCGGCCCCGTCCTCGGTCACGAAGACCTCCCCGTGCTGGTAGGGGTTCATCGTCCCGGGGTCCACGTTGATGTAGGGGTCGAACTTCTGAAGCACCACCCGGTAGCCCCGGGTCTTAAGCAACATCCCGAGCGCCGCCGCGGTCGTCCCCTTGCCGATGGACGACACCACCCCGCCCGTTACGAAAATATACTTCGTCTCACTCATCCGCACCACGCTCCCGAAACACAGAACACCGTAACGCTCCTACCTCCTGAAAAACCGGATAAACAGAGGAAACTCACCGAAGCAACGTCCCGTCGCCGCCGCCCGGCAACGAAAAGAATCCGCAAATGCACGCTTCGACACCACGGAACGTCATATTACCGTTCATGGGACCGGAATGAAATAGCGCCCGCGCACTTTCTGGCTGGCCTCCGGCTGGCCGGACGGACGCGGAGTAGCTACGCTATGCGCCTATGCCGACCACCAGCGAATCCAACGGCCCCCTCTTCGTGGTTCTGGCGGCGGCACTCTGGGGAACGAGCGGCACGGTCCAGGCCTTCGCCCCGGAGGCCGCGACCCCCCTCTCCGTCGGGGTCGTGAAGATCGGGATCGGGGGGGCGGCGATGCTGCTGTTCGCCGCGCTGTCGGGAGGGTGGGCGAAGGGTTCGAGTGCGTCCGTGGGGTGGAGGCCCCTTCCGGTGCTCGCCTGCGCGGTGCTGGTCGCCTCCTACCAGGCGCTCTTTTTTACGGGCATCGAGCTCACGGGCGTGGCCCTCGGGACGATCTCGGCCATCGGCAGCCTCCCGGTTTGGGCCGGGCTGATAGATCTCCTTTTCGGGAAGCGCCCCGACGCGCGGTGGCTGTACGCCACCGCGGCGGCCATCGTCGGCTCCGTGCTCCTGATCGGCTCGGGCGGCTCCCTCTCCGTGGGGCCCCTCGGGGTGCTGCTTTGCATCCTCTCGGGCGGCGGGCTGGTCGCTTTCACCACCATAGCGAAGGGGCTTCTCGAAGAGAGGCCGCACGCGGTGGTGATGGGCGTGACCTTCTCCTTGGGGGCCGTCCTTCTCTCGCCGGCCCTGCTGCTTTCGGGCCCCTCATGGGTCCTGTCCCCCCTGGGGCTGGCCGTGGCCCTCGAACTCGGCCTCGCGGCGACCGCGCTGGCGTACATCCTGTTTGCGCGCGGGCTCTCGAAGGTCTCCGTCTCGACCGCGGCCACGCTCTCCCTCGCGGAACCGTTGACGGCGGGTATCTTAGGGGTCCTGGTTCTTGGCGAGCGGCTCTCCCTCGTGGCGGCGGCGGGCATAACGCTTCTCCTGCTAGGGCTTCTGATCGCGACGGTGAGACGCGAGTAACGAGGCCAGGGCCCAAGCGGTCGCCCGGGTTCGATCAGATGGCCGCCTTCTCCTTACCCTTGTCTTTGATCGGCACCCCGCCGGGATGGAAGGTGCCCTCGCGCAGCGAGGTCTCGATGTCCTCCAGGCTGCGCCCCGCGACCTCGGGGAAGTACCGCCAGACAAACACGAACGCCAGCACGTTGAACCCGGCGTACATCCACATGGTGGGGCCGACCCCGATCGTCTCTATCGTCGGGAGAAGGGTGAGGGTGATGAGCACGTTGGAGCCCCACAACGTCGCCGACTGCGCGCTGGTCCCGGCGCCCCGCACGCCCAGAGGGTAGATCTCAGATCCGGTCAGCCAGCCCATCACCTGCAGGCCGCCCGCGGTGAAGAACATGAACGCGATCAGGCACGCTATGATAAACGGGGCCGAGCCCGCGCTGACCGTCCCGGTCAGGAACACCACCCCGAGCACCAGCAGGGCAAGCGCCGCCCCCGGGGTCATTATCAGGGAGAGCCTGCGGCGGCCGACGCGGTCCACGATGGCCAGCCCGACGATGTTCATGATCACGTACGTCACCGCGAGCGCCACGCTGACGAGCAGGGCGCCGGATTCTTCGAACCCGACGCCGGTCAGGATCGTCGGCGTGTAGTAGACGATCATCTCGATGCCGCTGAGCTGGGTGAAAAGGGCCATCCCGCAGCCCATGATGAGCGCGGGGCGCACCCACGACTGGCCGAGCCCCTTCCAGCCGCGCGCCGACGCCTGGCGCCTCTCCTCCTCAACCTCCATGATGTCGCCCAACTCGGCCTCGACGTCGTCCTCGCCCCGCACCCGCTGCAGGTTACTCCGGGCCTCGTCGACGCGGTCGACCTTGACCAGCCAGCGCGGGCTCTCGGGCGCCGGCAGCATCAGCACCAAAAGCAGCGCCGCCGGCGCCGCCGCCAGGCCGATCATCAGCCGCCAATCCAAAAGCTGGCTGGCCCCCGCGATCGTCGCGGTAAGGATCCCGATCCCGATCGCCACCTGGAAGGCCAGCACGAGCCGACCGCGGATCTTCGG
>JACDFX010000469.1 GCA_013815575.1 Rubrobacter sp. | reverse complement strand
GCTCGGCGGCGGGGACGAGGCCGAGGTGCCTATCCGGCGTCCGCACGGCGGCGTCGCGCCGGAGAGCGCCGAGGACCGGGATGCCGAGCGGGGCTAGGGCCTCGCGGAGTATCTGCTCGTGGGTGGCGGAGCCGACGCGGTTCAGGACGACGCCGGCGAGACGCAGGCCCGGGTCGAAGGTCGCGTAGCCGTGGACCATCGCGGCGGCGGAGCGGGCCATCGCTTTCGCGTCCACTACGAGCACGACCGGCGCGTCCAGGAGCTTCGCAACGTGGGCGGTCGACGCCAACTCCCCGCCACCGCTCTTGCCGTCAAAGAGGCCCATGACGCCCTCTATTACGGCCACGTCGGCGCCCCGAGCGCCGTGGGCGAAGAGAGGGGAGAGCAGGTCCGGGCCCGAGAGGAAGGCGTCGAGGTTGCGGCCCGGCCGTCCGGCGGCGATGGCGTGGTAGGAGGGGTCGATAAAGTCCGGGCCGACCTTGAAGGGGGCGACGCGGAGGCCCCTGGCGGATAGGGAGGCCATCAGGCCCGAGGCCACGGTGGTCTTGCCGACGCCCGAGTGGGTGCCGGCAACGACTATTCGCGGGGTCCCTACCACTCTATGCCCTTCTGGCCACGGTAGCCCTCGTCCATGGGGTGTTTGATCTTCTTTACCTCGCTCACGAGATCCGCGGCCTCGACGAGCTCCGGTGGCGCGTCGCGGCCCGTGACGATGACGTGCTGGAAACCGGGACGGTTGTTAAGCACCTCGACGACCTCGTTCGTGTCCACCCAGCCGAACTTCATCGGGTAGGTGAACTCGTCGAGGAGGAGCATGTCGTAGGTCTCGTCGGCCAGGCGGCGCTTGACCTCCTCCCAGCCCTCCCGGGCGAGGTCGGCGGAGTGCTCCAGGTCTTTTACCGTCCAGGTCCAGCCGTCGCCCTGCTTGAACCAGTCGATGTTGCCCAGAGCCTCGGCGGCCTGCTGCTCGCCGACGTTCCACTTGCCGCTCTTGACGAACTGGTAGACGCCAACGCGGTAGCCGCGGGCCCACCCCCTGAGCATGATCCCAAACGACGCCGTGCTCTTGCCCTTCCCGTGCCCGGTGTTGACTACCAGGAGCGCTCTCTCCCTGTTCGACCTGCGCCTGAGCCTCTGCTCCCGCGGCTCCCTGACCCCGCCTCCGGCTTCGCCAGCCTCGCTCACGCTACCCGCCTCCTCTCGACCAGTTCCACGAGCGACTCGGCCCGCAGCTCCTCCAGGCGCAGGCACCGCGCCCCCATAGCCCCCGCGACCTCCGCGGCCATCCCGAGCCGCACGTGGCCCTCCTCCGTGTCCACCACGAACGAGGCGGCGCCGAATAGACGCAGCCCCGCAGCCGCCCCGCGCGGGTCCGGCCCCGCCGTCGCCCGGCCGTCGGTGAGCAGGACCAGGATCGGTCGTCGCTCTCCGTCGCGCCGGCCCTCCCGTTGTAGCACCTCAGCCGCCTTCGTGAGGCCCGCGGCCAGCGGCGTGCGTCCCCCGGTCGGGAGGTCTTCGAGGCGGGCGGCGGCGAGCTCCACGCCGGAGGTCGGGGGGAGTAGCACCTGCGCGGCCTCTCCGCGGAAGGAGATCAGGCCGACCTTGTCCCGCCGCTGGTAGGCGTCGCCCAATAAAGAAAGGACGGCGCCCTTGACCGCGGACATGCGCCTCTTGGCCGCCATCGAGCCGCTCGCGTCCACGAGGAAGAGGATGAGGTTCCCCTCTCTCCCCTCCCGCACGTTCTCCCGTAGATCCCCCGACCTCACCACGAGCCCCGGCCCACTACGCCCCCGCCCTCTCTGGTGTGGGGCCGCCGCCCGAACAGTCGCCGTCAGCGCGACGTCCCGCGGGCTCCCCGCGGGCTCCCGGTCGCCGACCGGATGCCCCGTCTCCCCCACCGAACGGCTCCGGCGCCCGAGCGGGCCGCCGCGGCCCTTGTCCTCCCGCTCCAGCCGCACCGGCCTGAAGGGCTCCTCCGACGCGTGGCCGCGCTCCCCGGAACCCGCCCGCGACTCGGAGGGCTCGGACCCCCGGGGTTCTTGCGGGCGTTCCCCTTCCGGACCGTTGCCGCTCTCCCCTGGTGCGCCTCCGCCAGGGTCGTCGTCCGGCGGTTCCGGCCCCGAGAGGGCGTCTTCTATCTCCTGGGGGTCGACGCCCGGCTGCTCGAAGGGGCCGCGCCGGCGGCGGTGGGAGAGGGCGAGCAGGGCGGCCCGCTTCACGTCTTCGAGGACCACCTCACCCCGGCCATCCCAGGCGGCCAGGGTCCGGGCCGTCTTCGCGGTTACCAGGTCGCCGCGCAGTCCGTCCACCCCGAGGTCGGCGCAGAGCGTGGAGATCGCGACGAGCGTCTCCTCGCCGAGCAACACGCCCGGAAGCCGCCCCCGGGCCGCCTCCACGGACGAGGCCAGATCCGCGTCCGCACCCGACCACTTCGCGGCGAACTCCATCGGGTCGGCCTCGTAGTGCAGGCGGCGGCGGACGACCTCGACGCGTTCGGCGGGGTCCGGGCTGCCGGCGACCTCGACCGTGATC
>JACDFX010000087.1 GCA_013815575.1 Rubrobacter sp. | reverse complement strand
ACTACAACTACGGGGCCGCGCTCTTCGGGCAGGCGGCGCGGGAGCTCGGTCAATTCATGGATCTCCTGGGCGGCGAGCCGGGGACGCCCTACGGGCTGGCCGGTATCGGGGACATGTTCGTCACAAGCATGGGCGGGCGCAACGTAAAAGTGGGACGGCTCGTCGGGTCGGGGCTGCGCTTCTCGGAGGCGCAAGAGCGGATGCCGGGGGTGACGCTTGAGGGGGCGGCGGCCATCGAGGTCATCGGAAGGGCTTTGCCGAAGCTCACCGAGCGTGGGATCGTCGGGCCCGAAGACTTCCCGCTGATGCGGCACCTGTACGCCGTGGTCGGGCTAAACGAGCCGTTGGACATGCCCTGGGACACTTTCTTCAGGGGCGAACCAGAAGCGAAAGCGGGAAAGGGATAGCGATGGACTCGCGGATACCGCAAGATATCGAGAGGCGCGTCTTCGACCTGATCGTGATCGGGGCCGGCATCAACGGCGCCGGCATCGCCCGCGACGCCGCGATGCGGGGCTTGCGGGTGCTGCTTTTGGACAAGGGCGACATCTCGGGCGGCACGACGCAGTGGGCGACGCGCCTGATCCACGGGGGCTTACGCTACCTGGAGCACTACGAGTTCGCGCTCGTGAGGGAGTCCTTGAGGGACAGGGAGGCGATCCTCCACGTGGCGCCGCACCTGGTCAAGCCACTTGGCTTCCTGGTTCCCATCTACGACCGGAGCGCGCGCGGACCGCTCATGGTCCGGCTCGGCATGACCCTCTACGACACGCTCTCCTTCGACAAGAGCATGGACCGGCACAAGATGCTCAACCGCGAGAAGGTGCGCGAACGCGAGCCGGGCCTCAACCCCGAGGGCCTCAAGGCCGCCGCCTTCTACTACGACGCGCAGGTCGAGTACGCGGAGCGGATCGCCGTTGAGAACGCCGTCTCAGCCCGGGATAACGGCGCGACCGTCATCACCTACGCGCGGGTAGAGCGCCTGATCATGGCCGGCGACGACGTCACCGGCGTGGAGTTCGCCGACGTGCTCGGGGGCGGGAAATACACGGCAAGCGCCCCGGTCACGGTGAACGTCTCAGGCCCATGGGTGGACGAGGTCCTGGCGGAACTCCAGCGGCCCGGAACCGGCGAGGACTCTGGTCGCTTCATGGGCGGTACCAAGGGCAGCCACCTCATCGTGGACCCGTTCGACGGCGCCCCGAAGGGCGAGGCCCTGTACGTCGAGGCGCGTAAAGACGGGCGACCGTACTTCATCGTGCCGTGGAACGGCCGGTACCTGATCGGCACGACCGACCTCCGCTACGACGGAGACCTCGACCACGTCTCCGCGACCGAGGACGAGATCCAATACCTCCTGGACGAGACGAACTACGTTATCCCCGGGGCGAAACTCACCCGCGAGGACGTGCTGTTTACCTACTCAGGCGTAAGGCCGCTGCCGTACAACCCCGAGGGAGAGGCCGGCGGCGTTACCCGCAGCCACGTCGTCTTCGACCACGCTAAGGGAGAATCTGCCGCGGGCGGCAAGGTGACGAGCTCCAGTGCCGAGATGCCGCGGGTCGGGGGCCTCATCTCCATCATCGGTGGCAAGCTGACCACCTACCTGAACCTGGGCCGCCAGACCGTGGACGCCGTCTACAAGAAGCTTAACCGGAAAGCGCCCAGGAGCCGGGCCCGCAAGGTCCCGTTGCCCGGCGGCGAGACCTCCGATTTCGAGGCCTTCGCTGCCGGCTTCAGATCCGCGAGCAACATATCCGAGGTGCTCTGCGAGAGGCTTCTCAAGCTCTACGGCGTTCGGGCCGCCGAGGTGCTGAAACTGGCCGGGGACGACCCCGAGCTCAATACGCCGCTCTCGTCCAGAGTCAGCGTCGAGACGGCCCTGATCGGGGCTGAGGTGATCTGGGCCCTCCGCGAGGAGATGGCGCAGACGCTCTCCGACGTGCTCCTGAGGCGCACGATGGCGGGATACGGTCCCGACGTCGCCCTCGACGTCGCCGAGGCCGCCGCCGGCGTCGCCGTCAAGCACTGTGGATGGGACGCCGAGCGCGCCGAACGCGAGGTGCGAGAGTACCGCGAGTGGATCGAGCGCTACACCCCAAAGCAGTTCCGCGAATCGGTGCGGGCCTAGGGCGCATGCTGGAGCGCCTCCGTGGCTTTGCCGAACTAGCGTGAAAGGAGGGGGAGATGCCCCGCAACATCAACGATCTACCGCACGCCCTGGAGAATGCGGAAGACTTGGAGCGGCGTCTGAGAGGGAAGCGGCCCGCCGTGTTCCTCGACTACGACGGCACGCTCACGCCGATAGTGGACCGCCCGGAGGATGCGATCATCTCGGACAGCATGAGGGAGGCCGTTCGCGGGCTGGCCGAACGGTGCTCCGTGTGCGTGGTCAGCGGGCGCGACCGGAAAGTCGTCCAGGAACTCATGGGCCTCGACAACCTGATCGTGGCCGGCAGCCACGGCTTCGACATCTGGACCCCTGATGAAGGCACCATCGAACACGCCGCGGGCAGCGGGTCCGATGAGCTCATCGAGGAAGTGAAGGCCCGGCTGGACGAGGAGATCAAACCCTTCCAGGGCGCCTCCGTGGAACCGAAGAAGGCCTCGGTCGCCGTCCACTACCGGCTCGTCTCGGAAGAGGCGAGGCCGGAGATAGAGCAGATAGTAAACGACCTTCTAGCCGAACGCCCGGACGAGCTGAAGGTGACGCCCGGCAAGATGGTCTACGAGGTCCAGCCGAAGATCGAATGGGATAAAGGCCGGGCGGTTCTCTACCTGCTCGAGACTCTTGAGCTCGACCGCGACGACGTGGTGCCCGTGTACCTGGGCGACGACGTGACCGACGAGCACGCCTTCGAGGCTCTCGCCGGGACTTCGCCCCCCGGCGTCGGCATCTTCGTCGGGCGGGCGGACGACCCGGAGACGGCCGGACGGACCACCGCCGCCGGCTACCTCCTGAGCACGATGCCGGAGGTAGAGCGTTTCCTGGGTACGCTCGCGCGCTGATGGTGTCGTACCGTGCAGACAAACGGGACAAACGAGGGGGTGCCGTATGCGGGAGATCTTGAGGACCTGGCGGGTGAGCGCCGTCGGATGCGAAGAGGCGGGGCGGTTGGGCCTCATGGACACCTCCGCGTGCTGCGAGATCTGCCACTCCGCCGAGCGGTACGTCCCCTGCCTCCCCCTCGGGCCGTGCCGCGCGTCGCTGCCGGGCGGGGGAGAGGCCCTAGTATGCTGCACGGGCAAGAAGCAGTTGCTCGACGCGGTCGCCATGGTCGCCATAGACGGCGCGCCGGGGACCAAGACCAAGACACTAGGAGGATAGCTGTGAAGAACTGGACGCTGGCCTACGACTCGTTCGATCCGGAAGAAGAAGGGCTGCGCGAGGCTATGACCTCGACCGGAAACGGCTACTTCTGTACGCGGGGCGCCTTCGCCTGGACGGAGGCCGACGGCGTTCATTACCCCGGCACCTACGTGCATGGCGGCTTCAACCGCGAGACCACCATCATGGCCGGGCAGCCGGTCCTCAACGAGGACCTCGTAAACCTGCCCAACTGGCTCTTGCTCGAGATCCGAATAGAGGGCGAAGAGGCCATCCGGATGGACAACGTCGAGCTCCTATCCTACCGTCACGAGCTCGACATCAAGAACGCCGTGCTCTGGCGCAACCTGAGCTTCCGCGACCGGGCCGGCCGCGAGACCACCCTTGAGACGCGTCGCATCATCAGCATGTCGGACAAGCACATCGGGGCGCTGGAGTGGAAGATCGTCGCTGAGAACTGGTCCGGCACGGTGGAGGCGATCACGGCTCTCGACGGCCGGGTTACGAACAAGGGTGTCGCCCGCTACAAGGACCTTGAAGGACGCCACCTGGACCCGGTGACGCCGCGTACTTTCGGGCCCGAGATCATCGCCCTCGAAGCGCGAACCCGCCAGTCGCGCATCTACGTCGCCGAGGCGGCCCGCACGCGCGTCTACGGGGAGGAAGGAATGCTGGACGTGCGGCGCGGCCTCTACCAGATGCAGGACTACATCCATCAGGTGCTCTCCTTCGAGGTCGAGGAGAAGAAGCCGGTGCGCGTGGAGAAGATGGTCGCCTTCTACACCTCCCGGGACAACGCCTTGAACGAGCCGCTGGCAAATGCCGGGAAGGCAGTAGGCCGCTGCGGGACGTTCGACGAGACCCTCGATGGCCACGTACGGGCGTGGGGAGAACTTTGGGACGTCTGCGACGTGCTGGTCCCGGGCAACGACAGGGTCCAGCTTTTGCTCCGGCTCCACATCTACCAGATACTCCAGGTCTGTTCTCCGCACACGGCCGACCTCGACGCCGGCGTTCCGGCGCGGGGCCTCAACGGGGAGGCCTACCGGGGGCACGTCTTCTGGGACGAGCTTTACATCTACCCGTTCCTCAACTTCCGGTTCCCGGAGATCACGCGCGGCCTGCTCATGTACCGCTACCGCAGGTTAGACGAGGCGCGGGCCGCGGCCAGGGAGGCCGGGTACGTGGGGGCGATGTATCCTTGGCAGAGCGGTTCAGACGGCCAGGAGGAGACCCAGACGGTGCACCTCAACCCCGAGTCGGGGAAGTGGGACCCCGACATGAGCCACAACCAGCGGCACGTGAGCGCAGCCATCTTCTACAACGTCTGGCAGTACTACCAGGCTACTGGCGACTCCGAGTTTCTGTTCGACTATGGCGCCGAGATGATGTTGGAGATCGCCCGCTTCTGGTCCTCCATAGCCCACTTCAACGAAGAGCGCGGGCGCTACGAGATCCACGGCGTCATGGGGCCGGACGAGTTCCACGAGAAGTACCCCGACTCCGACGAGGAAGGGCTCAGGAACAACGCCTACACCAACGTGATGGTCGCCTGGATCTCCCGAACCGCCCAGGAGATCCTGGACCTTCTGCCGGAGCGTCGGCGCCGGTCGCTCGGCGAGAGGATCGGTCTCAAGGAAGAGGAGGTCCGGACGTGGGAGGATATGAGCCGCAAGATGTTCGTCCCATTTCAGGAAGACGGCATCATAAGCCAGTTCGAGGGTTATGAGGACCTGGAGGAACTGGACTGGGACGCCTACCGGGATAAGCACGACAACATTCAGCGGCTCGACCGGATCCTGAAAGCGGAGGGCGACGACCCTGACCGCTACAAGCTCGCCAAGCAGGCCGACACCGTGCTGCTCTTCTTCCTTTTCTCCGAACGGGAGCTGAAGGGCGTCTTCGAGCGCCTCGGCTACGATTACACACCCGAAATGGTCCGCAAAAACATCGACTACTACGATCACCGGACCTCCCACGGCTCGACCCTGAGCTTCGTCGCCCACGCGGGCATACTGGCCGACACCGATCCAGACAGCTCGTGGGAGCGGTACATGGTCGCGCTGGAGAGCGACATCGGCGACATTCAGGGCGGTACTACGAGGGAGGGTATCCATCTGGGGGTCATGGCGGGGACCCTGGACCTGCTCCAGCGCGGGTACATGGGGAGTGAGATCCGCGACGGGGTCCTCTACTTCGATCCGAAGCTGAAGGACAGGCTGGAAGGACTGTCGTTCTCCATGCGCTTCCGTGGCACCCCGTTCGACGTAAAGGTCGGGGCCGGCAAGCTGACGGTTACCGCGCAAGACGATGGCTTCGGGAAGCGCATCAAGATCGGCGTAGGTGAGGAGGTGCGGGAAATCGAGGCCGGAGAGGCATACGACTTCGATGTTATCCCGGACGAATGAGGATATGACGCCACCGACCCGGTCGCGTAGCCCGGGCGGAGTGCTATGAAAGTAGGGCCTGAGAAACTGCGTAGCGCCGCTTACGCGGCGGTGGATGCACGCGTCGAGAGTGGGATGGTTGTCGGGCTCGGGTCGGGCTCAACGGCGTCCTGGGCGGTGAGGAGGATCGGGGAGTTGCTCTCCTCGGGCGAGTTGGAGAACGTGCGGGGGATACCGACCTCGGAGACGACCGCGCGGCTGGCCCTGGAGGTCGGTATCCCGCTCGTCGGCCTCTCCGAAGCCCGGCCGGAGACCACGATAGACGGCGCGGACGAGATCGGTCCGAGGCTGACCCTGATCAAAGGCCATGGCGGCGCGCTCTTGCGAGAAAAGATAGTCGCCGGCGCTGGCGGTGGCCTGATCGTGGTCGCCGACGCTTCTAAGCTAGTCGATTTCTTGGGGAGGGATTCGCTCCCGGTCGAAGTCGAACCCTTCGGGTGCGAATCGACCTTCGAAGCACTCTCCTCCCTGGGCTGCGAGCCGCAACTCCGACTCCTCGACGGGAATCCAGAGCGCCCGTTCGTGACCGACGGGGGCCACTACACGGTTGACTGCCGGTTTCCCCCAATAACGGACCCCGCATCACTCGAAGTCCAGATAAAGCGCATCCCCGGCGCCCTGGAATGCGGTCTCTTCGTCGGCCTCGCTAGGATGGCGTTTGTGGTCCACGAAGACGGTACCGCCGTCATTGAAGCGTCGGCACCGTAGCCGCAAGGCGGGGAGAGAGCGGACCCGACGACCATTTACATTGGAGGTAATCATGGAATTCTTCTCAGTCTTCTCAGGTTTGGACGGCAAGGAGGTTGGCGGCCACTTGATCCTCGCGGCCGACTAGGCCCGCCTGGAGGACGGCATCCGCGAAACCAGAGACGGCGGGGCGGAGTCCGTCCATTTCGGTACAATGGACAACCACTTCGTACCTAACCTATCCATCGGACCTCTGGTTGCCGCCTCGATTACGCCCTGGTGCTGAATGTCGACCCGGCCTTCGGAGTTCAGGGCTTCATCCCGGAGGTGGCGGAGAAAATCCCTCGCCTGAAAGAGATGACCGGCCTGCCGGGTCGGGGAAGATGTGGCCGGTTCGATACCTCACATAGCGTAAACTCCATTGCCCGAGCTGCAGTCCTGGTCGGTACCACGAACCTCAATGCGGGGCTCGTAGACCACCCCTTCTGCGAAGTTCGCTTGCAGATTCCTGCATGAATGTGGGG
>JACDFX010000468.1 GCA_013815575.1 Rubrobacter sp. | reverse complement strand
CCGTAGGCCCATTCGAGGGCCCGCGGCCCGCGGGGCGCCCCTTCCAGCCGGTAGACGGTGCGCGCGCCCAACGCCCTGAAACCGAGGCGCCGGTAGAGCCCTTCGGCCTGCCGCGTGGAGTAGAGCCGGACGGTCTTCGCGCCGCGGCTCTTCAGGTAGGCTACGGCCCAGGAGGAGAGCGTCGCGCCCAGGCCCAGGCCCCGGTATCCGTCGCGAACCGCGAGGTGGCAGAGGATGCCGATGCTCCCCAGCGGCACCGCGCCGACCATGCCTACCAGGGCCCCGCCGGGGGCTTCGGCCACCGCCCAGCGGGCATCGCGCACGCCGCGCAGCAGGTCGAACGCCCTCGGGTCCGCAGACCAGCGCACCACGCTCCTCAGCTCCAGGATGCGTTCCAGATCCGCATCATCCATCTGCCGGATGCGGAAGCCGGAGCCCGATCCGGTCACGTTCCGCGGTTCGTTTCGGGCGCTAGTTTCGTCTACTTTTACGTCTTCTTTCGTGGTGAAGAGCGGCACGTGTCCCTCGATCTCTGATGTGTGGGTGGAGACCATTCCGCGCGGAAGGTTTCAGAGAAACCGTAGAGACGCGGATGCCCCGAGCGCGACCCTTAGAGGGTCGGTCGGGGCATGGACGGTCGAGGGAGCCGTCCGACGAGGGAGCCTAGGGTAGTAAATCCTGTGTGATCTCGTTCCACGCCCGCAATGCTACAACACCGCGAGTCTTTACGGAAGGCCTGGGGAGCATCCCGCGCAGAGCGCGAGTTCTGTCCTGGTACTTTGCTTTGTCTTGTTCCTCAAGTGCCTCGGCGAGGCGCACGGCTTTTCGGCCTGGAAGTCGCTCGCCGCCGTGCTGCTGGCCCTCTTGGCGATTGTCCTGGTGGCGCTTATCGTCACCCTTCCAGTAGCCCTGTTGGCAGCGGTGGCCTAGCCGCGCTGTATCCCGCCTTCCAATATTTCATCTATTCTGGAGAGTAGGTCGGGCGGAAGCTCCACGCCGGAGGCCGCGGCGTTGTCATCGACTTGCTCGGGCCTCGACGCCCCGATGATGGCGCTGCTGACGTTCTCTTGCCGCAGCACCCACGCGAGCGCGAGCTGGGGCATGGTGAGGCCGGCCTCCCGGGCGACGGCGCGCAGCCCGTCCACGGCGGAGAGAACCTCCTCGTTCATGAGCTGCTGCATGAACCGGTTCGACTCCGGGTCGGCGGCGCGGGTTCCCCCCTCCGGCGCCTCGCCCGGGCGGTACTTGCCGGTGAGCACGCCCTGTGCGAGCGGGGAGAAGACGACCTGGCCCACGCCCTCACGCTCGGAGAGCGGGACGACCTCGGCCTCTATCTGGCGTTGGATCATGTTGTATCGCGGCTGGTTGGAGACGATCCTGTCCAGGTTCATCTCCCTGGCGAGCCGCAACGCGTCGCCTATCTGCCCGGCCGTCCACTCGGAGACGCCGACGTACAGGACCTTGCCCTGCCGCACGAGGTCATCCAATGCCCGCAGCGTCTCCTCAAGCGGCGTCCCCTCGTCGTAGCGGTGGCACTGGTAGAGGTCCACGTAATCCGTCCCGAGACGCCTGAGCGACGCGTGGCACTGCTCCGTGATGTGCTTGCGCGAGAGGCCCCGGTCGTTCGGCCCCTCCCCCATCGGGAAGTAGACCTTCGTCGCCAGGAAGTATGAATCCCGGTCGAAGCCCGCGAGGGCGTTGCCGACGATCTCCTCCGCGGCGCCGCGCACGTATACGTTGGCCGTGTCAAAGAAGTTGATGCCGAGATCGAAGGCCCTGTGAACGCAGGCCGTCGCCCGCTCCTCGGCGACGCTGCCGCCGTAAGTCAGCCAGCTTCCGAGCGAGATCTCACTGACCTTTACCCCGCTACCACCCAACCGCCGATACTCCACAGGATCCCCCTTGGTCCGGAACAGGTCCCATATGGTACACGGCCCCTACCGCCCGGCGTGAGACTCCATCCTGGAGAGGACCGCCTCGAAGGCCTCCGGGCCGACCTGCACGAGGCCGTCGAAGGGGTAATCGAGGGCACGGATGGTGTAGAGGATCAGGGCCGGCACGAGGGTGTACGCGACGATCATGGCCACGTGGAGCCGTTCGGTGCTCACCCCAAGCAGGTACGTGAAGACCACCGTAACGGCGCCCCCCGTATCAGCACGACCCACAGGATGGATGGGATGCCCTCGTTGACCTCCAGCAATCGCTGCCCCCTGTATTCGTCGAGGTTCTCCACGAGCGTGAGGGCCTGCGCGTACAGGGCGTTCTCCCTCCCCGTGCCGGGCTCGAAGGCCACGACGCCGAGCCGCAAATCGTCGGCCGTCTCCCCGGCCCGCACGCTGGTACGGCCCTCCCGCATCAGGGGCCATCCCTCATCGACCACGGTACGTGCGTAGGACTCGGCCAACACCTGCACCTCTCGCCGTTCCTTCTCCGGGAAACCTTCGGCCAACCGGTGGATCTCCTCCACGCTCCCGGCCTCGCCCTGCGCGGTCTTCTGGGCTGTGTCGTACTGGTAGGAGACGAGATAGGCCG
>JACDFX010000467.1 GCA_013815575.1 Rubrobacter sp. | reverse complement strand
GTGCCTCAACTTCCTGATAATTGCCGCACTCCGGGCAGGTGAACGCCCGGACCTTTCTGGACCCGTAGGCCGGAACGATGGTGGTCTTGTTCCAGTCGTAGACAAAGCCGCAGTTCTCGCACTTCTGGCGGAAGGTGACGACCGTGCCGCGCTCGTTTACGATCTTGCCGCCCGTCATCTCTATCGTCAAAGCGCCCCCGGAGAATCGTGTGTCCCTGCTCCCCTATTCTAAGCCCATCTGTCCCAAAAACCCGGAGAGCAACGGGCTACCGGCGTCGAGGAAACCGTCTATGACGTCGTAGTGGTTCTTGCCGGAGAGGACTAGCCGTCCGCCGGAGAGGCCATTCTCCTTCCACGCCCCAAGGAAGTCCTCCGACTGGCGCTTGAACTCGTCCGTCTCGTCTTCGCCGTAGGCGACGAGTAGGGGAGGGGCCCCGCTTTGCGGATTCGGGAGGTGGAGGATGGGGCTGTTTCTGCGGACCTGATCCCACGTAAGCTGCAGCTTCGGCTGCAAAAAGGTGTACGGGAACGGCGCGAGGTCGAAGAGGCCGCTGACGACGGTCGCACCCTTGATAGTGCCGGCCGGCAGCCCATAATCGCCCTCCCAGTCCGTCGCCAGCAGCATGGCGACGAGATGCCCCCCGGCGGAGTGTCCGGCGACGTGGAGGCGTTCTGGATCGCCGCCGAAGCTGTGGGCATTACGGTAGGCCCACGCGACGGCCGCGCGGGTTTGCCGAACGACCTCGTCTATCGTCACCGTTGGACACAGCGCGTAGTTGGTCACCACTGTCGCCACACATTCGGATACGGGGCCGCGCGCGACGAAGCCGAACTCCCTGCTCGTGCGCAGCGCCCAGAAGCCGCCATGAACGTAGATGAGGATCGGCGCGCCTTCTCCTGCCGGGTAGAGGTCCACGTGCTCGGCGAGTGTGGGGCCGAAGGGTACGTCCAGGTGATGGTCGAGATCCTCCCTTACCTTCTCGCTCTCCCGCGCGCAGAACGCTTCGTAGAGAGAGGCCGCATCTGGGAAGAGCATCCGCAGGTTGTACTGGGCGTCGAGCTCCTCCTGCGTGGCGAAGTCCCGGTAGAGCACCCCTACCTCCCCAGCGCCCTGCGCCACAGCGGACGCCGGGCGGGGGTCGCGGGCGTCGGCCGTCTCTCGGTCTCCCCGAGGAGGGGCAGCCCGTGCTCGCGACGCGTGGCGTTGCGGCCTTTGAGGACCTCCTCGTCCGTCTTCCAGGTCTCGCCGACCTCGCTTTGCAGTTGCTCCTCGATGCGGGCCAGGGGCGCGCCCTCCACGCCGCCAAGCATCGCGGCCTCGTACTTTATGCCGAGCAGGAGCGAGTTTTTGTCTTCGATGGCGCTTCTCCTATGCGCCGTAGGACTGTTCGATGCCGACGCGGCGCTCTTTCTTGAGCTCCAGCTTGGCGACGGCGGCGCGGTGGACCTCGTCGGGGCCGTCGGCGAGCCTGAGGATGCGCGACTCGGCCCAGAAGGCGGCCAGCGGGGTGTCCCCGGAGACGCCAGCCCCGCCGAAGGCCTGGATGGCGCGGTCGAGTACGCGCAGGGTGGCGTTCGGGGCCACGACCTTTATCTGGGCGATCTCGGATCGGGCCTCCTTGTTGCCCACGGTGTCCATCATGTGGGCCGCCCTCAGGGTGAGGAGGCGGGACTGTTCGATCTCCATTCTGGAGTCGGCGATCCACTCCGTTATTACGCCCTGCTCGGCGAGCGGTTTGCCGAACGCCTCGCGGCTCTTGACCCGCTCGCACATCAGCTCTAAGGCCCTCTCCGCGACACCTATCTGGCGCATGCAGTGGTGGATGCGCCCCGGACCCAGGCGACCTTGCGCGATGGCGAAGCCCTTGCCCTCGCCCCAGAGCATATTCTCCGCCGGCACCCTCACGTCATCGAAGAGGATCTCCCCGTGGCCGTGCGGGGCCTCGTCGTAGCCGAAGACCGAGAGGGTGCGCTCTATCTCCACGCCCGGCGTGTCCAGGGGGATCAGGATCATGGACTGCTGCTCGTAGCGCGGGGCCTCCGGATCGGTCTTCCCCATAAAGATGGAGATCTTGCACCGCCGGTTCCCCGCCCCCGTGGACCACCACTTGCGGCCGTTTACGACGTACTCATCGCCGTCGCGCTCTATCCTGGCCTGTATGTTGGTCGCGTCCGAGGAGGCCACGTCCGGCTCGGTCATGCAGAAGGCCGAGCGGATCTCGCCGTCGAGCAGCGGCTTGAGCCACCGCTCCTGCTGCTCGGGGCTGCCGTAGCGGGCGAGAACCTCCATGTTGCCCGTGTCGGGGGCGTTGCAGTTGAAGACCTCGGGTGCTATGAGGCTGCGGCCCATGACCTCGCACAGCGGCGCGTACTCCAGGTTCGAGAGCCCGGCGCCGTACTCGGAGTCGGGCAGAAAGAGGTTCCAGAGGCCGGCGGATCTCGCCCTCTCCTTGAGTTCCTCCATGATCGGGGGCGTGCTCCAGCGGTCTGCGGAGGCCTCGACTTGCTCGTGGAACGTCTTCTCGTTCGGGTAG
>JACDFX010000086.1 GCA_013815575.1 Rubrobacter sp. | reverse complement strand
TCTTTCCAGTGCGTGTGCTCCCCGATTCCCTCCGCCTCGGGAAACACCTCGCCCTTCGCGAGTTGGACCCGGATCGGGGGCAGCATCGTGCCCCGGTCGCAGACGAAGGTTCCGGAGAAGGGGGCCCTGTCGCCTGGTTTGAAGGTTGGCCCGTAGGGCCGGTAGCGGGCAAGGATTTCGTTCAGGTTCGCCACTACAGCGTTACCGCGCGGGCCTCGTTGAAACCGGGGGTCTCCATGAAGGTTCTGAGGACCTCTTCGGGGACTGGCTCGTCCACGGTTACGGCCATAGCGGCCCGGGAGCCGGGCTCGCCGCGGCCGACGGCCATGTTGCCGATGTTGATACCGTGCTCGCCGAGGATGGATCCGGCCCTGCCGATCATGCCGGGAACGTCCTCGTTGCGGATAAAGAGCATGTGCCTCTCAGGCACCACGTCGAAGTCGAAGCCCATCGCCTCTACCAGCCGCGGCTGCATCTTCGGCCCGCTGAGGGTCCCGCTCACCACGCTCTCGCCGCCCTCTCCCGCCAGGCGCAGCACCACGAGGCTCGTGTAGTCCGCGCTCTCCGTGCGGCGGGAGGTCTCGAGATGGAGGCCCCTGTCCTTCGCGAGGATCGGGGTGTTCACGAAGTTGAGCGGCTCGTGGACCATCGGGGCGAGCAGGCCCTTCTGGGCCGAGACGTCGAGCAGGCGCGTGTCGAAGCCGGCGACCTCGCCCCGGTACTCCACCTTCAGGGTGTCCCCGGGGCGGTCGGTGAGTTGATAGAGGAGGCTGCCGAGGGCCTCGCACAGCCCGGCGAACTGGGCGACGAACTCCGCGCCCTCGCCCACGGGAACGGGCGCGTTTATGGCGTGCATCGGGACCTGGCCCCTGAGCGCCGTCGCGACCTGCTCGGCTGCGGTGATACCTGCCCGGTCCTGGGCCTCCGCCGTGCTCGCCCCGAGGTGCGGGGTGACGACGACGTTGGAGAGGGCGAAGATAGGGGAATCCGTCGTCGGCTCCTCCGCGAAAACGTCGAGCGCCGCGCCCCCGATCACACCCCCCTTCAACGCCTCGTAGAGCGCCGCCTCGTCAACGATCCCCCCGCGGGCCACGTTTATGAGGTAGGAGGTCGGCTTCATCTTCGCGAGGGTCTCCTCGTTGACGAGGCCCATCGTCTGCGGGGTGCGCGGGACGTGTAGGGAGACGAAGTCCGCGTTCTCGAAGACCTCGTCGGTCGTCTCGGCCCGCTCGACATTCATCGAGCGCATCCGGTCCTCGGAGACGTAAGGGTCGTAGGCGAGAACCTTCATGCCCATCCCGAGGGCGCCGCGGGCGACGATGGCCCCGACGTGCCCGAGGCCTATGAGACCTAGTGTCTTCTCCCTGACCTCGACACCCTTGAACGAGCTCCTCTTCCACTCCCCGCCCTTGAGCGAGGCGTCCGCCGCCGGTATGCGCCTGGCCGCGGCGAGCATGAGGCCCAGGGTGTGCTCCGCCGCCGCGACGGTGTTGCTCTCCGGGGCGTTGGCGACGATGACGCCGCGCTTGGTGGCGGCCTCTATGTCTATGTTGTCCACCCCGATGCCCGCGCGGCCGATGGCCTTCAGGTTCTCGGCCCTGCCTATAACCTCGGCCGTCACCTGCGTGGCGCTGCGGATGATGAGGCCGTCGTACTCGCCTATCCTCTCCAGCAGCTCCGCCGCGCTCAAATCGAGGATGACGTCGACGTCGAAGTCCTTTCTCAGGAGCTCGATGCCGGGATCGGCGAGCTTCTCCGGGATCAGGACCTTCAAGCGGTCACCCCGCTCCTGGAGAAGACGCGCTGGGCCGCGCCCACGCCCTTGCCGAGCTCTATGGGGAAGTCGAGCGACTCGAGCGCAAGCTCCGTGGCGGCTATCGTGGCGATGATGTCGAAACCGTCAAAGTACCCGCAGTGGCCGATGCGGAAGATCCTGCCGGCCATGTCGGCCTGGCCGCCGGCGATCTGTATCCCGTGCTCCCGGAAGATCATACGCACGAGCTGCTTCCCGTCGACACCCTCGGGCACCCACGCCGCCGTAACAGCCGAGTTGAGGTCCTCGTCGGGCCCGAAGAGCTGCAATCCCATCCCCTTGATGCCTTCCCTGGAGGCCCGCCCGAGCAGGACGTGGCGCCGGAATACTTCCTCGACGCCCTCGGCCAGCAATTGCTGCAGTGCCACGTCGAGTTGGATGATGAGGCTGACCGCCGGCGTCCAGGCCGTCTGGGCCGGGTCCTTGGCGTAGGCTTTCTTCGCCGCCGTCCAGTCGAAGTAGAAGCGCGGCATTTTAGCATCCTGGTGCATCCGCATCGCCCGCTCGGAGACGCTAACGAACCCGAGGCCAGGGGGCGTCATGAGAGCCTTCTGGCTCCCCGCGACCACCACGTCCACGCCCCAGTCGTCCGTGCGCAACTCGCACGCCCCGAGCCCCGAAACGGCGTCCACGATGGAGACGACGTCGCGCGCGGCCCTCGCGAAGCCCTCGATGTCGTTCACGGTGCCCGTCGAGGTCTCCGAGAGCACACACACTGCGGCCTTGATCTCAGGGTCTTTTGCGAGGGCCTCCGCGACCTCGTCGTTGTCCGCCTTCTGGCCCCAGTCGTACTTCAGTTCCGTCACTTGGAGGCCGAACGCCTTGCCGACTTTCACCCAGCGCCCGCCGAAGTTGCCGCTGTTGACGACGAGTATCTTGTCGCCGGGCGAGAAGAGGTTCTGGATGGCGCCCTCGAAGGCACCCGTTCCGCTCGCGGCGTAGGTAAAGACGTCGTTCTCCGTCAGGAAGACCCGCTTCAGGGCCTCGTTGACGCGGGTAAAGATCTCGCCGAACTCCGGCGTCCTGTGGTGGATGATCGGCAACGCGCCTGCGGCGGAGACCTCCGGCGGTATCGGGGTCGGTCCGGGCGACATAAGACGGTACTTGTTCATCATGGTTTGGGAGACTTCCTCTCTTACTGCGGTCTACTCGATACTACATTGTAGCCATGATCCCGCCGGATAACTACATAGTGGCGCAGACGGCTAACAAAGTGTTGCTTTCTATGTCGGACTACCCGATGGGGGCGCGGGCCTCCCCGAACGACTACCATAAACCAATGGACCACGAAGAGGTCGGCCGCCACTGGGATGAGAACGCCGAGGCATGGACAGAGCTCGTCAGGGCCGGCTACGACCACTACCGGGACGGCCTCAACACGCCCGCGTTTCTCGAGATGCTCCCCGACGTGGAAGGCCTCTCCGGCCTCGACGTCGGCTGCGGTGAGGGCCACAACACCAGGCTCGTGGCCGAACGCGGCGCGCGCGTGACAGGCATAGACATCTCCGGGACCTTCGTTCGCCACGCAGAGGAAGAGGAGAAACGCGAGCCCCGGGGCATCCGGTACGAGCGCGCGAGCGCCGTGGGGTTGCCCTTCGAGGAGGCGAGCTTCGACTTCGCCACCGCCTTCATGAGCCTGATGGACATACCGGAGACGGAGCGTGTGCTGGCTGAAGTCTTCCGGGTGCTCAAGCCTGGCGGGTTTTTCCAGTTCTCCATCACCCACCCCTGCTTCGACACGCCGTACCGCGAGAACCTCCGCGACGAAACCGGGCGCACCTACGCTATCGAAGTCGGGGACTACTTCCGCAGGCGCGAGGGAGAAGTCAAGCGATGGCTCTTCTCCGCCGCGCCGCCGGCGGCGCGGGAAAGACTGTCTCCGTTCCGCGTTCCGATCTTCATGCGGACCTTGAGTTCGTGGCTGAACAGGCTGGTCGAGGCGGGGTTCGTGCTCGAGCGTTTCGGCGAGCCGTATCCGGGCGACGAGGCCGTCCGGGAGAGACCGGGACTACAGGATGCCCAGGTCGTGGCCTACTTCCTCCACGTCCGGGCGCGAAAGCACGGCTGAAAAGTCTCCTACCCGAACCCCGCCCCTTCGAGCGCCGGGAGTGCCGAGCGTCTGTAGCGGGCCGCGTAACCGGCGCCGATCTGCTCGGTGGCTTCGAAAGGCTCCCGGGCTTCGAGCTCGCCGGCCTGGATCCCGGCTCGTATGTGGCCGCCTTCGAGGTCCAGCCTGAGCGCATCCCCATCCCGCAGCAGCCCGATAACGCCGCCCATCGCCGCCTCGGGCGTGAAGATGCAGGCCCACGTTCCCGTGGCATCGGCGGGCGACAGCCCGTCCGTGACGACCGGTATGTGCAAGCCCACCTCCCGCAACGCCACCCCGAGCGCGTCGAGCCTGAGCAGCCCGCCCCCCCCGCGAGGACCGCAACCGTTCACCACCAGCACGGTCCCGTCCGGCACCTCCCCCACCCGCACCGCCCGGACGGCCGCGGCCTCCGTACTGAAGGCACGGCACTGTCCGGCGACGTCCGGGGCGCCGACGGGGACCCGGCAGACGACCTCGGCGCCGGAGGCCCGCGCCCGCACGAAGACGAGGCGATGGTGCCCTTCTCGCCCCCCGGGGACGGACGGCAAACCGTCTTTCAGGCGTCCGGCGACGGTCGGGGCGTCGTGGAGGTCCTCACCGAGGGATGCGAGCAGGGCGGGCACGCCGTTCTCCCGCGTCCATGCCGGCTCCGAGGCCGGCGTCTCTGGCGCGAGGACCCGGACCATCTGCGAAAACCCCACGACGCCCGCCTCGCGGGCCAGGGCGGAGAGGTGCACCACAAGCTCCGGGCCGCCCCCGGCCGCAACCCCTGCCCGCAGCGCGTTGGCGAGAGAGAAATTATCCAGCAACGCGCTTGGGCGCGGCCCATCTCCCTGCGAGAGTTCCGCCACCACGCCCGCCACGTCCCCCGAGAGCGGCCCGAACCCGAGAGCCGTCAGGGTGGCCGAGAGCGGGGTGCCGGACGGCGGGGCGCAGACCGTCGGAAGGTCGAGACGGACAGCGGCGAGGAGCATCCCGAAAAGATCTTCGGTATGGTCCGAGGCGAGAAGTAGGGCGTCCAGGCCAGCTTCGGCGCAGGAGATCTCCGTCGCGTCCGTCGCCCACTCCCGCGACAGGGCGACGCCGCCGGTCGGCCTCGCCGCCGGCAGGCGCAGCGGGACGGGTTCGGCCCCGGCGGCGTCGACGGCGTCCGGGTAGGCGGAAGGCTCGAAGAACGGTATTCCGACACCGGGTGCCGGGGGCGTCAAGCGGTCCTCAGGAGGTCAGCTTCTGGAGGAGGAGCTCGCGGGTGCGCCCGCCGTCGGCGTTGCCGCGGGTGGCCTTCATGACCTGCCCCATCAGGAAGCCGACGACCTTCTTGTCGCCGTTTCGGACGCGCTCGGCCTCGTCTGGGTTGGAGGAGATCACACCGTCCACCACCCCGTCGAGCTCGTCGGCCTCCACGGAGCCGAGCCCCTCGCGCTCGACGACCTCCGACGGGCGGTCACCGGTCTCGAAGACCCCGTCCAGCACGGTTCTCGCGGCCGAGCGGGAGACCTTGCCGTCTTCGACAAGCCCGATCAACTCGACCATGTGCCCCGGCGTAACCTTCGATTCGGAGACGTCGGTTCCGGCCTCGTTGAGGAGGGCCCTGAAGTCGCCGGAGATCCAGTTAGAGGCCTGCTTCGGGTCGGCCTCCACCGCGACCTCCTCGTAGAAGTCGGCGAGGTCCCTGTCGGCGACGAGCACGGCGGCGTCGTACGGGGAGAGGCCGTAGCGCTCGACGAAGCGGGCGCGCATGGCGTCCGGCAGCTCGGGCATCCGGCCCTGTATCTCGCGGACGTAGGCCCCTGAGAGCTCCAGGGGCAGGAGGTCGGGCTCGGGGAAGTAGCGGTAGTCGTGGGCGAACTCCTTGCTGCGGAGCTCGTGGACCTCGTCCGTCTCGGGGTCGTAGTGGAGGGTGGATTGCTCGACACGGCCCCCGCCAGCGAGGATCTCCTGCTGCCGCTCGAGCTCGCGGGCTATTCCCTTCTCTACGAAGCGGAAAGAGTTCATGTTCTTGAGCTCGGTCTTGGTGCCGAAGGAGCCGTCGGGGTTTCGGATGGAGACGTTGGCGTCGCAGCGGAGCTGGCCCTTCTCCATGTCCGCCTCCGAGACACCTATAGCCCGCAGGATGTCCTTGAGGTGGTTGGCGGTGGCGCGGGCCGCCTCGGGCGAGGGGATGTCTGGCTCGGTGACGATCTCCATGAGGGGGGTGCCGCCGCGGTTGAAGTCCACCAGCGAGCCGACCGAGCCGTGCATCCGGCCCGAGGTGCCGACGTGGACGTTCTTGGCCGCGTCCTCTTCGAGGTGCAGGCGCGTGATGCCCACCCGGACGGTCTCGTCGCCTAAGGGTATATCGAGGTGCCCGCCGAGGCAGATCGGCTCGTCGAACTGGCTGATCTGGTACCCCTTCGGAAGGTCGGGGTAGAAGTAGTTCTTGCGCGCGAACACGGCCCTCTCGGAGACGTCGCAGTTGAGCGCCAGCCCCGCCATCACCCCAAGCTCGACGGCCTTCTCGTTGGCGACCGGCAAGGCCCCCGGGTGCCCCAGGCACACGGGGCAGGTGTGGGTGTTCGGCGGCTCGCCGTAGGTCACCCGGCAACCGCAGAACATCTTCGTCCGCGTGGCCAGGTGCACGTGGAACTCCAGCCCTATGACCGCCTGGTAGGTCCGTCTCTCCTGTGTCTGCAAAGTGTTAGCCCTCCGCCGCCCGTCGCCTGCTCAAAAACATTCTAGCATTGGGGCAGGAACCTCAGATACCGCTGAAAGCCTGGTTCTACAACCCCTCGTAGATCTCCGCCAGGGCCAGAGACATCTCCGGACACGGGACGGAGAAACGTCCCTCTTCCACCAGGTCAGCCCGAAGCCACGCGCCCTCTTCATCCCGGAAGTGCCGCTCGACCCGCATCCGCTCCTGGTCCAGGATCAGGTACGCCTTGAGGCCGGGGACCCGCTTGTAGGCGGCGAGCTTCTCGCGCCGGTCCGTGCTCTCCGTGCTCGGGGATACGACCTCGACGACCAGACAGGGAGCGTCTTCGTAGTACGGGTTCTCCGGCTCGGAACCACAGGCGACCATTACGTCCGGGTAGTAGAAGATGTCTTTGCGA
>JACDFX010000466.1 GCA_013815575.1 Rubrobacter sp. | reverse complement strand
CGGTCGGCGCAGTCCAGTACCTCCGGTCCCGCTCTCAGGTGTCCCTGTACTCCTAGGTCCTTCAGGATGGAGCGCAGGCGTTCGTCGTCTCGGTCGTCGGCTACTACGACCTTCTCACCGCGTTCCGCGAGCGCCCGCGTGGCCGCGGCGCCCGACTCTCCGAGCCCGTATACCAGGGTCCTCACGGGTTCACCCTACCGCGTTGTAGAGGAAGATGTAGTAGAGGAAGAACCCCACGGAGGAGAAAGCGGCCTGGGCGATCCAGAATCGGACGACCACCTTGTTCTCATCCCAGCCCAGAAACTCGAAATGGTGGTGAATCGGGGCCATCTTGAACACCCTTCGTCCCGTGAGCTTGAAGATGAAGACCTGGACGATGACGGAGAGAGCCTCGACGACGAACAGCCCGCCCACGATGGGCAGGAGGAGCTCCGTCTTGGTGAGCACCGCCGCCGCCGCGAGGACACCGCCTATGGCGAGAGAGCCAGTGTCCCCCATAAAGATGTCGGCCGGGTGGGAGTTGTACCAGAGGAACCCGATGGTGGCGCCAACCATCGCACCGCAGATGATCGCGACGTCGTACTGCCGCTCCAGGAACGCTATGGCGGTATACGCCACAAGCGCCAAAGCCCCCGCCCCGGCGGCCAGCCCGTCGAGGCCGTCGGTCAGGTTCACGGCGTTCGTCGTGCCCGCGATCACGAGCAGCAGAAAACCGCTGAAGAGGGCGAGCCCTACTATCCCCGGCCCGAGCACGAGGCTCAGGTCGAAGTAAGGGACGAGCACGGTCTGGGTGACGCCGACGTAGTAGACGGAGAGCACGTCAGCCAGCACGACGGCGAGCGTCAGGAGCCCGAACTTGTAGCGCGCGCTCAGTCCCTCGGGCCGCTTCTTGGAGATCTTCTGCCAGTCGTCGTAGAACCCGATGCCGGCCACCACCGCCACGAGCAGCAGCGTGGCGAAGGTCGCCGCGTTCGCCCGCGCGACCACCAGCAACGCCGCGACGAGGCCCATGAGCATCACGACCCCGCCCATGGTGGGCGTGCCGGCTTTGATCAGGTGTGTCTGCGGCCCCTCTTCCCGCACGAACTGCCCGAACTTCCGCGACTGAAGGAAGGCTATGAACGTCGACCCGAGCCCGACGGTCACCACGAACGCGACCGCCGCCGCCAGTACAACGCTAAACAAGAGCTAGACTTTTCTTTAACTGACGGGTTAGGGTGTCGAGCTGAACTCCCCTGGACCCCTTGACGATCAGGTAGTCCCCGGGCTCCAGGGCGTCGCCCACCCCGGAGGCCGCGGCGGCGTCTGGATAGAAGAGGGTATTGCCGGAGAAGGTCTCGGCGTACCAGCGGGCCTCGTCGCCGACGCAGGCGAGCAGGTCCACGCCGAGGTCGTTGGCGAGCGCCCCGATCTCGCGGTGGTAAGAGCGGGCGCCGGGCCCGAGCTCGAACATACCCCCGAGCACGACGACGAGGCGGCGCTCCTGGCGCCGCGCCGTCTCGGCCGCGTACCGCAGCACAGCGGCCATCGAAGGAGGCGACGCCGCGTTGTAGGAGTCGTCGTAGACGAGTACGTCGTCGCGCAGCCGGTAGACGTCGCCCCGCATCCCAGTCCGCTTGAGGCGTGAGATCCCCCGCGCCGCCTCTTCCAGGTCCAGGCCGAGCGCCACGGCCCCGCCCATCGCCGCGAGCAGCGGCTCCACCAGGTGCGTGCCGAAGACGGGCGAACGGACCTCGGCCGATAGCTCCCCCAGGTGGGCCACGAACCGCAAACCCTCCTCGTCCTCCGCAAAGCCCGACGCCCAGAGGTCCGCCCCTTCCGACCCCTTCGCGGAGAACACGATGCGGCGAGCGAGTTCCTTCTCGGGGGCCACGGCCGCGTCGGGGACGCCGAGGGGCGAGACGAAGGAGCCCTGCGGCGGCAGAGAGGCGGCGAGCTCGCCCTTCGTCGCGGCGAGCGCCTCCAGGCTGCCGAACGATTCCAGGTGGGCGGGGGCGATGGCCGTCAGGATGCCGTACCGGGGAGCGGCGATGGCGCACAGGTCCGCTATGTTGCCGACGTGATCGGCGCCCATCTCCAGCACCAGGACCTCCGTTGCGGCCTGCGCGGCGAGGACCGTCAGGGGGAGACCGATCTCGTTGTTCAGGTTGCCGACCGTGGCCGAGACGTTCACGCCGACCGAGCGCAACACGGCGGAGAGCGCGTCCTTGGTCGTGGTCTTGCCGACGCTGCCCGTGATCCCGACGACGGCGGGCCCCTCCGCACCCGACCGCCGCAGCGACCAGCGCGCCAGGTCCTGCAAGGCGGCCAACGGATCATCCACGACCAGGGTCGGCCCGTCGAGCGGACGCGTGGCTACCGTCGCCACGGCCCCGCGCCGCAGTGCCTCGCCCGCGAAGTCCGCCCCGTCAGTCCGGCCCCGCAGGGCGAAGAAGAGGTCGCCACCTCGCACCTGCCTGGAGTCCGAGGCCGCGCCCCGCACCTCGGCGCCCCCGTTAGCACCGTGGAGCCCGGCCCCGAGCGCGGACGCCACTTCC
>JACDFX010000085.1 GCA_013815575.1 Rubrobacter sp. | reverse complement strand
AATTCTGTTTGCTGTACTTGAGCAAGGGGTCCCTTGGGCCCGTTGCTTTTTTTATCGTTCGGAGAAGGTGAGAGAGACGGCGAGTCTCGAAAGATTAGCTGAAGTTGTGGAGGGTGCGCTGCCCGAAGGTAGCGAGCTCGTCGACGCCCGATTTTCGGGCCCGCTGCTGACGCTGCTCGTGGACCGGGAGGACGGCCCGGTGGATCACGAGTTCTGCAGGAGGGTTGCCTCTACCGTCGGGCCCGCGGTCGAGGGGGAGGGCTACGACGGACCCGTCGAGATCTCCTCCCCCGGCATAGAACGGCCGCTTACGAAACCCGGGCACTTCCGGCGTTTCGTCGGGCACGAGGCCAGGGTCCGGCTCGACGGGCCGGTTAGCGGCCAACGCAACTTTGTCGGCGTCATAGAGAGCGCCGGCGAGGAGGCATTCGTTCTAAAACTCTTGGAGGGGGGAGCGGAGGTGGAGCTGCCGTTCGGCTCCGTCACCCGCGCAAACCTCAAGGAGGACATATAACCAGATGAACACGGCATTATTGTCAGCGCTGCACGAGATAGAAAACGACAAGGGTATCCCCTTCGCGACGGTCAAGGGCGTGCTGGAGGAGTCCCTGCTCGCCGCCTACGAGGGGCGCGAGGGGGCGGACGAGGACGCCCGCGTGGTCCTCGATGAAGACACCGGCGACCTGCGCGTGATGAAGGACGAGGAGGATATAACCCCGCACGACTTTACCCGCATAGCCGCGCAGGTCATGCGACAGACGTTCTACCAGCGGCTCAACGAGGTCCACAACGAGCAACTCCTCGAAGAGTACGGTGACCGCGTGGGGAAAGATATCGTCACCGGGATCGTCCAGCAGGCCCACCGGCGCATGACGCTGGTGGACCTGGGTCAGGTCGAGGCCATACTGCCAGCCAGCGAGCAGGTTCCGCAGGAACGCTACGAGAACGGCCAGCGTCTAAAGGTCTTTCTGCTGGAGATCCGGGAGGGCGGCCGCGGCCCCAGCCTGACCGTCAGCCGCCGCAACGAGGGGCTCTTGAAGGAACTCTTCCGGCTCGAAGTGCCGGAGATCTACGACGGGCTCGTCGAGATCCGGGCCGTGGCCCGCGAGGCCGGCCTCCGCTCTAAAGTGGCCGTCTGGTCAAACGAGCAGGGGGTCGACCCCGTGGGTGCGTGCGTCGGGCCGCGGGGGAGCCGGGTGCGGGCGGTTGTCTCCGAGCTCAGGAACGAGAAGATAGACATCATCCAGTGGGACCCCGAGCCGGCCCGGTTTATAGCGAAAGCGTTGAGCCCTGCCCGTGTTCGCGAGGTCTATCTGGACGAAGACGAGAAGCAGGCCGAGGTGATCGTGCCGGACGACCAGCTCTCGCTGGCGATCGGTCGCGAGGGCCAGAACGCCCGCCTCGCGGTGAAGTTGACGGACTGGAAGATAGACATAAAGCCCGAGAGTCAGGCGACGGAGTACGAGGAAGAGGAAGAGGACTGGGAGCCCGACACGGACTCCCAGATGCACCGCTGCCGCGCGGTCCTCTCCAACGGCCGCAGGTGCGCCAACATGGCGCTTGCGGACTCGCTCTTCTGCGGCATCCCGTCGCACCAGGCGCAAGCCACGGAGTTCGAGGGCATGGTAGAGGGTAGGGGATCGGATGAGTAAGCGCGTACACGAGATAGCCAAGGAACTCGGCCTGAACAGCAAAGAGGTCATAGGCCGCCTCCACGAAGCCGGCGTCGAGGTGAAGAGCCACTCCTCTTCCGTCGAGGACCCGGTCTACGAGCGGGTCTTCGGCGCCGGGGGCGCGGCCACCAACGGGGCGGCGAACGGCCGCTCGGCCGCGCAGGAGAAGGAGGCCCAGGAGGCCCGCCAGGCGGCGGAGGAGTCCGGGCACGGGGCGACGATACAGGAGGCCCCGGCCGAGGAGCCCGTCTCCGAACCGAAGCAGGGCCGCAACCAGAAGAAGCGGCGCAGGGTCGTGATCGACGCGAGCGCCAGAAACCGGGGGGTTCGTCCCACCGCGGCCCCGGTCGCGCCGCGCGAGGAGGAGGCCGCGACCGTAGCGGAGAAAGAGGAGCCAACGGATGCCGGGGTCCGCGTCGAGCCGGGTGCGACCGTCAAGGACCTCGGGGACGCCTTAGGGGTTCCGCCTACCAGGGTCATCCAGGTCCTCATGGGCCTCGGCGAGATGAAGACCCTGACGCAGACCCTCTCTATCGAGGAGATAGAGTTGATCTCCGAGGAGCTTGGCATGAAGGTCGAGATCGGGGCCGTGGATGAGCCCGCCCCCGAGGAGGTCCTCCCCGACGACGACCCGGCCGACCTCGAGGAGAAGCCGCCGGTCGTCACGGTGATGGGCCACGTCGACCACGGCAAGACGAGCCTTCTCGACCGCATCCGCAACGAGAACGTGCAGTCTGGCGAGGCGGGTGGCATCACCCAGCACATCGGCGCCTACCAGGTCGAGAGCGCCGGCCGCAAGGTCACGTTTATCGACACCCCGGGCCACGAGGCCTTCACCGAGATGCGCGCCAGGGGCGCCAAGGTGACCGACATCGTCGTGCTCGTCGTGGCCGCCGACGACGGCATCATGCCCCAGACTCAGGAGGCCATCGAGCACGCCCAGGCCGCCGGGGTTCCGATGGTCGTCGCCCTGAACAAGATCGACGTCCCGAACGCCAACCAGGATCGGGTTCTCGGCGAGCTCTCCGAGCGCGGCCTTATGCCCGAAGCCTACGGTGGCGAGACGGTCACCGTTCCCGTCTCGGCAAAGACCGGGGAGGGAATCGACGAGCTTCTGGAGAACATCCTGGTTGTGGCGGAACTTGAGGACTTGAAGGCCAACCCGAACGCCCCGGCGAGTGGTTACGTCGTCGAGGGGGAGCGGGACCCTGGCCGTGGCCCGGTGGCGACGCTGCTCCTCAGCCGCGGGACGCTTCACAAGGGCGACGTGGTTCTCGCGGGCACCGCCTACGGGAAGGTGCGCGCGATGCTGGATTACACCGGCAAGCGCGTTAAGGACGCGAGCCCGGGCACCCCGGTCGAGATCCTGGGCCTCTCCGGCGTACCCGAAGCGGGGACCCGCTTCGAGGTCATGGGGCACGAGAGGCTCGCCCGTGACCGGGCCCAGCAGGCCGAGGAGAAGCTCCGTCGTCAGGAGCTCGCCCAGGGCGGCTCGCGCCGTTCCCTCGAACAGCTGCTCGGCGAGGGCGGGATGCAGGACCTCAACCTCGTCATCAAGGCGGACGTTGCGGGTTCCGTGGAGGCCTTGAAGGAGGCGCTCGCCAAGCTCTCTACCGACGAGGTGCGCGTGAACATCGTGCGCAGCGGCGTCGGGGCGCTTACGGACTCGGACGTCATGCTCGGGTCGGCCAGCGACGGCATCCTGCTCGGGTTCAACGTCAGGCCGACGAACACGGCCAAGCAGGTCGCCGAGCGCGAGGGTGTGGAGATCCGGACCTACGACGTGATCTACAAGGCCCTCGAAGAGATCGAGGCCGCCATGCGCGGCATGCTCGCCCCCGAGCAGCGCGAGCAGGAGACGGGCACCGCCGAGGTCCGCCAGACCTTCCGCACCCCGAACGCTGGCGTGGTCGCAGGCTGTATGGTCACGAGCGGCGAGATCTTCCGCAACAACCGCGTTCGCCTGGTGCGCGACGGCACGGTCGTCTATGAGGGCAACATAGCTTCCCTGCGGCGCTTCCGCGACGACGCCCGCTCGGTGCGCGAAGGGTTCGAGTGCGGCATCGGCATCGAGAACTTCGACGACGTCAAGGAGGGCGACGTTATTGAGTTCTTCGAGATCATCGAGGTCCCGAGGTAGCCTCGCACATTGTTCTGCAACGTGAGGCTGGAGCTCGACCTGCCGTTCGCCCTCAGCCTGAAGGACAAGCGCCAGACGGTCCGCTCTCTGAGGGACCGTCTGCGCCGCAAGAACGTCTCCATCGTCGAGTCCGGCAACCAGGACTTCTGGCAGAGGGCCACGCTGGAGATCTCGCTCGCCGCGGTCTCCCGCGGTGCGGCGGAGGAGAAGAGGGAGGAGATCCGGCGCATGCTCCTGAACTACGACGAGATCATGATCTCGGACTGGCGCGAGGAGTTCGTGAAGCTGTGATAGGGAAGATAAGATGAGCGACCGAACCCGCAAGGTCGAGTCCCAACTCAAGGAGATAGTTGGCGAGGAGCTCGCGGGCCTCTCGGACCCCCGCATCCAGGGTCTCGTAACGGTTACGGGCGTCCGCGTGAGCCCAGACCTTGGCCAGGCTACCGTCTTCTACAGCGTCCTCCAGGGTGAGGACGAGAAGGCCGCCCACGAAGGCCTCCAGAGCGCCGCCGGGCGCGTACAGGCCGCCGTGGGCCGCCAGACGCGCCTCAGGCGCACGCCCAAACTCCGCTTCGAGCGGGATACGGTGGTGGACCGGGCGTTGACCATAGAGGCCGCTCTCAGGGAGGTAAGGACGAATGACCACACAAACGACTAACAACTCGACTCGGGAGGTCGCGGACTTCCTGAAGACGCTCGACCGCGTCGCCGTCACGACCCACGTTGGCGCGGACGGCGACGCCATCGGCGCCTCCGCGGCCCTCTTGCGCCTGATGCGGTCCCTGGGAGCAGAGGCTGTCTTCTGCCACGCCGAGCCCGTGCCCGAGTATCTGCGGTGGCTCCTCCCCGACGACGCCCTGACGGAAATCCCGGCCGGCCACGACCTTCTCGTCGTCGATACCTCGCGCGCCGACCGGACGGGTGTCCCAATTCCCGAGGCCGGCGCCCGCCTGAACCTCGACCACCACGAGGACAACCCTTTCTACGCGGACTTGAACCTCGTGGACGCCCGGGCCGCGGCGAGTGCGGAGGTCGTCTCCCGCCTCTACCGGGAGCTCGGCGTCGGGTTCGGCAGGGAGGCCGCGCAGGCGATCTACGTCGGCGTCAAGACCGACACCGGCGGCTTCAACTTCCGCAACATCTCGCCCGCCGCCCACGAGCTCGTCGCCGACCTCCTTCGGGCCGGCGTCGTACCGGCGGAGGTGAGCGAGCGGATCAACCGCCGGGGCAGCCTTCAGCAGCTCAAGATAGTGGGCGTCTCGCTGACGAACGCCGTGTGCTACGGGGAGGTTTTGATCTCCACGGTGGACAGGGATGATTACGTGCGCACCGGCGCCGGTGAGCTTGACTCGAAGGAGGCCATAGACCAGCTTCGCACCGTGGAGGGCATAGATATGGTCGCCCACCTGCGCGAAGTCCCGCAGGGAACCAAGGGCTCCCTGCGCTCCGAGACGATCGACGTTGGCGAGATAGCCCGGACCTTCGGCGGCGGCGGCCACAGGCTCGCCGCGGGTTACACCACGGCCCGCCGCCCGGCAGAGGCCAGGGAGGAGCTGCTCGGCGTGTTGAAGGGCCGCGTGAACCTCGGGGAAGAGAGATAACCGACGGGCCGCCGTCCGGCGCCCTGCTGCTGGACAAGCCGAGGGGCCTCACGAGCGCCCGTGCCCTCTCCAGGGTCAAGAGACTACTGTCGAAGGGGACCAGGATCGGGCACACCGGCACCCTTGACCCGCTCGCCTCGGGCCTTCTCGTGCTCCTGATCGGCCGCGCCACCCGCCTCGCCCGCTACGTGACACCCCTGGACAAGTCCTACACCACGACCGCCCGCCTCGGCGTCGTCTCCACGACCCTGGACGCCGAAGGAGAACTCTCCAAGGCTGAAGGCCCCATCCCGGATGAGCCCGCCATCCGCTCCGAGCTCCCGAACTTCACAGGCAACATCCTCCAGGTCCCTCCGATGACCTCGGCCCTGAAGATCGACGGAAAGCGCCTCTACGACCTGCACCGGCGCGGCATCGAGGTCGAACGGGAGGCCAGGCCCGTCGAGATCCACGCCTTCGATCTCCTCTCCACCGACCCAGCCAACCACACGGCCACGTTCGAAATCTCCTGCAGCAGCGGCACCTACGTCCGATCCCTGATCTCCGACCTCGCCCAGGCCCTCGGTTCCGGCGCCTACCTAACCGCCCTCCGCCGAACCCGGGTGGGCGACCTCTCTGTCTCGGACGCCACCCTTCCCGACTACCTAAACGAAGACAACATTGATAACCACATAATACATAACGCCACGGTCCTAGGACGATTGCCGGGGGTGGAGGTTCCGGTTGAGACGAGGAGGGCGGTCTGCAGCGGCCAGAAACTGCCGCGTTTCGGGGTTGGGGGCAGCTACCGGGTGCTCGCGGACGGGGAGTTGCTGGCCGTCTACCGGGACGAGGGGGATCTGGCGCGGGCTGAGGTGGTTCTTTGCGACCCGTAGTCGTCGCGCTCGGCAACTTCGACGGGGTTCATCTGGGCCATCAGGTCGTCCTCTCGCGGGCGGTCGAGGAGGCACGGAGGCTCGGGGGTATGGTCGTCGCGGCGACCTTCTGGCCGCACCCGCGCTCCGTGATCGGGGCGGGCGCGTCGCCGGGCCTGCTCACCACCATCGAGGCCCGCCGGGAGGCGTTACTGGCGCACGGCGCCGACGAGGTGCGGACCGTACCGTTCGACCGAGAGCTCTCCAGGAAGAGCCCTGAGGAGTTTGTCGGGGACGTGCTAGTCGGGGAGCTTGGGGCGCGGGCCGTGGTCGTGGGTGAGAACTTCAGGTTCGGCTACAAGGCGGCGGGGGACTTCGAGGAACTCGGGCGGCTCATGCGCCGGTTCGGGGGAGAGGCGTACGCGGTCGAGGTTCGGGGCTTGGTGGGTGAGATCAGCTCGACCCGCATCCGGTCGTTGTTGCTGGAGGGCGACGTCGCCGAGGCTGCGAGGCTTCTCGGGAGGCCATACGGCGTCAGGGGCGAGGTCGTGGTGGGGGACCGGCGGGGTAGGACCATCGGGTTCCCGACGGCCAACGTGAGGCCCGACCCCGCGGTTATCGTGCCGGCCGGGGGCGTTTACGCGTGTTTCGTCCGTGTCGGAGAGGAGAGCCGTGCCGCCTGCACCAACGTGGGGGTCGCGCCAACCTTCGCGCGAGGGGAGAACAAGATCGAGGC
>JACDFX010000465.1 GCA_013815575.1 Rubrobacter sp. | reverse complement strand
CGCGGCCGCTTCGCGGAGGCGTTCGGGCGCAAGGGCCGCTTCTCCGAGTTGCTGGGCCGCGTGCCGGTACACGTGATCCTGAACCCGAAGGTCGCGCTCGTCGGCGCGGCCCGCCGCGGGCTCGAAACATACGAGGATGAGCTCGTCGACCAGCCAGCGAAAGGAGGTTGAGAAGCCGTGAAAACAGATAACGCCTTGCTCAACCGAAATTGTGTAAATGCTCTACGCTTTCTAGCCGTGGACGCGGTCGAGAAGGCCGGCTCCGGCCACCCCGGAACACCGATGGGTGCGGCGACGATGGCGTACGTGCTGTGGGACAGGTTTCTCGAGCACAACCCGGCCAACCCCGCCTGGCCAGACCGGGACCGCTTCGTTCTCTCGCCCGGCCACGCCTCGGCGCTGCTCTACGCGTTGCTCCACCTGACCGGCTACGACCTACCGCTGGAGGAGCTGAAGAACTTACGCCAGTGGGGCTCGAGGACGCCCGGCCATCCCGAGCGCGGGCACACGCCCGGCGTGGAGATGACCACCGGGCCTCTGGGGCAGGGCTTCGCCCACGGGGTGGGGATGGCGGTCGCCGAGCGCTGGCTCGCCGAGCATTACAACCGCCCCGGCCACGAGATCGTCGACCATTACACCTACGCCATCGTCTCCGACGGGGATCTGCAGGAGGGCGTGACCGCCGAGGCCGCGAGCCTCGCCGGCACCCTCAAGCTCGGCAAACTCGTCTACCTCTACGACGACAACGACATCCAGCTGGCGAGCGCGACCGAGCCGGGCTTCAGCGAGAAGGCCGCCCGCCTCTTCGTGGACTACGGCTGGCAGGTCATCGGACCCGTGGACGGCTTCGACGCCGACGCCGTGGACGCGGCCATCCGCGAGGCGCGGGCCGACGCCGAGCGTCCGTCCTTGATCGTCTGCAAGACGGTGATCGGCTACGGCAGTCCACAGCAGGCGACCTCGAAGGCGCACGGCGAACCCTTGGGCGAAGAGGGCGCACGCGCCGCGAAGAGGGCCCTGGGCTGGCCCGAAGACCCCGCCTTCTACGTGCCCGACGAGGTGCTCTCCCACACGCGTCAGGCGGCCGCGCGCGGCCGCGAGTACGAGGTCGGCTGGGAGGAGCGGCTGAACGCCTACGAGGGGGCGCACCCGGAAGAAGCCGCGCGCTTCCTGGCGGAGACGAACGGCGAGCTCCTCGCCGGGTGGGACGCGGGGCTCGACGGGCTGTTCGCCAATAATGGCACAGACGTGGCCACCCGCAACGCTTCGGGGGAGGCGCTAAACGCCCTGGTTGGGCGCCTGCACGGGCTAACCGGGGGATCGGCGGACCTGGATCCCAGTACCAAGACGACGATCACCGGCTACGGTGACTTCGGTTGGGGCGAGTACTGCGGGCACAATATGCATTTCGGCGTGCGCGAGCACGCGATGGGCGCGATCGCGGGCGGCATGGCGCTGCACGGCGGCGTTATCCCCTACACCGCCACCTTCCTCACCTTCTCCGACTACATGCGCCCGCCCATGCGCCTGGCCGCGCTGATGGGCCTCCGCGTGGTCTACATCTTCACCCACGACAGCATCGGCCTCGGCGAAGACGGCCCCACCCACCAGCCCATCGAGCACCTGATGAACTTGCGCGCCGTGCCCAACCTCACCGTCATCCGCCCCGCCGACGCGACCGAAGCCGCCGAGTCCTGGCGCGCCGCCCTCCTGAACACCACCGGCCCCACGGTCCTCGTACTCAGCCGCCAGAAGCTGGCGGTGCTGGACCGGAGCGTCTACCCGCCGGCAGAAGGGCTGCACAGAGGCGGCTACGTGCTGTGGGAGAGTGCTACGGCGCCCGAGGTGATCCTGCTCGGCACCGGCTCGGAGACACACCTGGCCCTGGAAGCGGGCAAGCAACTCGCCGCCGAAGGCGTCGCCGTGCGGGTCGTCTCGTTGCCCAGCTGGGAGCTCTTTGATAAACAGCCGGCGGACTACCGCGAGGGCGTGCTGCCCCTGGCTGTAAGGGCGCGCGTGGCCGTGGAGGCGGGCATCACCCTGGGCTGGGAGCACTACGTCGGCCTCGACGGTGCCGTCGTCGGCATGACCGGCTTCGGGGCGAGCGCGCCGGCCGAGGAGCTGTACGAAAAGTTCGGGATCACCCCCGAGCGCGTCGTAGAGGCGGCAAGGGACCAGGTGCTGGTCCGCCCGCCGGGCTCACCGGACCAGAGCCTCGTGCAAGGCATGAACAAGGAGGAGTGAAGTGCGCGGGCATCGTGCCCGCTTCCCCGACCACGAGCCGGCCGACCACATGAAGATGCGGCGACAGGGCCAGCCCAACCGTGGTTACGAACTCAAGAGGAGGAACTGATGCAGAAAGAGAGAACGAGAACGAAGGCTCACGAGCTCGCCGACCTTGGACAGGCCGTCTGGCTCGACTACATTCGCCGGTCGTTCATCACGCAGGGCGAGTTGCAGTGGGCCATCGACGCCGGCGTGCGCGGCGTCACCTCGAACCCCACGATCTTCGATAAGGCCATCGCGGGCAGCGCGGACTACGACGC
>JACDFX010000084.1 GCA_013815575.1 Rubrobacter sp. | reverse complement strand
CCACTTCGGGGACAACGCCCTCTACAACATCGACGTCGGCTCCGGAAGCTCGACGGCCCGCGTGGTGGACGCCCACCGCGACCCGGTCTCGGGCCTGCTGGTCCACGTCGACTTCGCGCCGGTGAACATGCGCGAGCTGATCGAGGTCACGGTCCCGCTGACGCTCGTCGGCGAGGCCGCGGGTTCCGATGAGGGCGGCGTAACGCAGCAGGTCGCCTACGAGATCCAGGCCGAGACCCTGCCTGGGGACATACCGCAGGAGATCACCCTCGACGTCACCAGCCTCGGCATGAACGAGAACCTGACGCTGGGGGATCTGACCCTGCCGGAAGGCGTTACCCTGCTCTCCGACCCGGAAGAGATCGCCGCGACGGTCACCGCGCCGACGGAGATCACGGACGAGGAGATGGAGGCCGCCGGCATCGTCGAGGAAGAGTCCGACGAGGAGCTTGCCGCGGCCGCGGAAGTTGAAGGCGAGGAGGCCGCCGAGGGTGACGAGGTTTCCACCGAAGAAACCGGCGAAAGGGAGAACGGGTAGCCTGAGGCTCGCCCGCTCCTTTTTCGAGCGCAACAGCGGCGGGGGGCCTTCCGGGTCCCCCGCCGTCGTCGGCCTGGGCAACCCCGGCCGCTCCTACGAACGCACCCGCCACAACGTCGGCTACCTGGTAGTCGAAGAGTTGGCCCGCCGCCACGGCGGTTCGTGGCGGCGCAAAAAGAAAGCCGAGGCCGCAGACGTCTCCGTCGGCCCGAAGAACGTCACCCTGCTGAAACCAACGACCTTCATGAACAACTCCGGCTCGGCGCTTGCCGGGCGCCGGGCCGATAACCTGATCCTGGTCCACGACGACCTCGACCTCGAACCGGGGACCGTGCGCGTCAAGGTCGGCGGTGGCGCCGGCGGCCACAACGGGCTGCGCTCCTCCATTCAGAACGTCGGCCCCGATTTTACCCGCGTCCGCATCGGTATCGGCCGCCCCCCCGAGGGCGCCCGCATGACCGTTACCGATTTCGTCCTCGGCCGGATGGACTCCACCGTAAAGGACGCGCTGCCCCGCGCCGCCGACGCGGTCGAAGCCGTTCTGGAGGAGGGCGCGGAGGCGGCGATGAACCGCTTCAACGTAAAGTCGGCGTAAGAATGGTTCTTACGCGGTGGACGGTTGGGGCTGGCGGAGCATGCGGCCCAGCATCTCGACGCCGCCTATGTCGAGGGTGCGGTCTTCTTCTATGATCTCCAGGTCTTCGGGGATGCCGAGCTCCCTTAGCCTGCGCGCCGTGATGCTGGCGCAGACCACGGCCCGGACGTTCTGGAGGACCCGCACCGCTTCCTCCGGGTCTTCGTCCACATAGGCCTGGATGAAGTCGAGGTGGTCGAGGCCGGCGCCTTCGAGGGATCGGGAGAGGTTCTCCATGCACGTGCGGCCCCAGCCCACGACGCCCACGGCCGTGCCGGCCGGAAGCTCGGTCAGGCGGCGCAGGCTCTCCAGGTTCGCCTCGGCCAGGAGCGCCACGGTCTCGACGCCCAGGGGTTCCATGAGTTCCTGTACCTCGTGGACGTGGAAGAAGGTGGTGACCGCGAGGCGCCAGGGTAGATCCTCACCCGCGGACACCCTCTGGGCGAGGTCCTCCAGCAAGACCCGCTCCACGACCACCGGTAGCTGCTGCTCGAGCTCGTCGGAGAACTGGTCGAGCTCCTCCCGCGTACACTCCACGAACAGTATGTTCGACTTCTCCGGCGGCTCCGTGCCGGCCCGGGCCAAAAGCGCGTAGGCCAACTCCTCCACGGGAACCCCCTGTGCCGCCGCCAGGTCCATCACCCGGTCGAGGACGTCCCGCTTCATCTCGACCGCGTCTACCGGCGGTGCCAGCACGTAAACCCCGCTTCCCCGACGGCTCTCGACGAACCCCTCGCGCTCCAGTTCCGTGAACACCCGGGCCACCGTGTTGCGGTTGATCCTCAAGAACCCCGCCATCGCCCGGATGCTCGGCAACCGGCTGCCGACCTCGAAGTTGCCGGCCAGGATCAAGTGCTTTATCTGCTGCCCCAACTGCACGTGTACCGGCACGTGACTCTTCGAATTTATCTGCAGATCCATAGATTATCCTATTGTCCTATGACAGTATGTCACTTATAATTGTCCTAGTCGAATAGGGCAATTATACAGCAAGCGTTTTGCCCGGAGGTGAGTGGTGTACGGGATGATGGATATCGAGTTGGCGAGGGAGCGGCGTCGGGAGCTTTTTCGGGAGGCTGACGCGCGGCGTCTGGGGCGGGCGGCGAGGTCTTCCAGGATGGAGAAGAGGGTGGAGACCGGCATCGAGGTTCGGTGGGGGCTTGCGGAGGATGAGGCCGGGGTCGCTGACCTCTTGCAGCTCAACGGGATGCCCCGGTGGGTCGCCTTTGAGGAGCGGTTCATCGTCGCCGAAAAGGGTGGAAGGCTTCTCGGGGCGGTGCGCTACAGGACGGAGTCCAAGCGGCTCCTGCTGGGGCTTCTGGTCGTGGACCCGTGGGTTGGCGAGCGGCGAACGGCGGTGGCGCTCTACTCCGGGACCGTCGAGTTGGCCCGGGAACTGGGGGCGTTGGAGGTTGTGGTGGTCTCCGCACCGGACGCGGATTATCCGGAAGAGACGGGTTACCGGCGGGCCGGGCGCGGTTGGAGTCTACCCGTGCCGTCAGAGGGTGGAGAAAGACAAGCTGGCTTCTGGCGCGCGCTGCTGCATCTCTGGGGCACGAGGGCTGCGTTGCCGTTCTACCGGTTCCCCCGCTAGGGTCGATGGCGGGGAGTGGTTGGCTTTCGGGTTCGTGGAGGCATTTTCGATGGGTAGGGCGGACGTCTGGAGGGATGCATGATCGCGAGGATCTGGCACGGCGTGACCGCCGCTGAGACATCCGAGGAGTACCTGGATTACCTCAACGAGACCGGCGTGCCCGACTACCGGGCGACGGAGGGGAATCGGGGCGTGTATGTCTTGCGCAGGATCGAAGAAGATCAGGCACACTTCCTGACGGTGTCGTTCTGGGAGTCTATGGAGAAGATAGAGGCGTTCGCCGGCACCGACCCGGAGAAGGCCAGATACTACCCGGACGACGGGAGGTTCCTGACCGATTTCGAACCTACCGTCGAGCACTACGAGGTCGTCGCCGAACCGTAGGCCTGTATGCTGATAACGGCGTAGGAGGTTTCTTGAGTCGAACACCGGGATGGAGATGAGCGGGGAGCGGGCGGCCGGGCGGGAGCGGTACTACGCCGGGGCCAGGGCCGCCCTTCCGTTCGCTCTGGTGACGGGGGTGGTGGGTGTCTCTTTCGGGGTTCTCGCCGGCTCCCTGGGCTGGGGGTCGCTGGTCGCGATCGCCTCGTCCGTAGTTATCTGTTCCGCGTCGGCCCAGTTCGCGGTGGCGGCCGTCCTGGGCTCCGGCGGGGGACCCTTCGCGGCCATCGTCGCCGCCATACTCCTGAACGCCCGCTTCGGGCCGATGGGGCTCGCGGTCGGGCCTTACCTCAAGGGTGGTCCGTTGAGGCGCGCGCTAGAGGGCCAGACGGTGTTAGACACCTCGTGGGCCATGGCGAACCGGGGCGGGGGCCGGTTCGACCGCGAGTTCATGATCGGCGCGACGGCCCCGCAGGTCGCGGCCTGGCTCGGGGGCACGGCCGCCGGCGTGCTCGGCGGAGATTTTGTCGGGAACCCGGAGAGGTTTGGCCTCGACGCCATCTTCCCCGCCTTCTTCCTCGTCCTGCTCGTGTCAGAGCTTCGCGGCGGTAGATCCGCCGTCACCGTGGCGCTCATCGCAGCGGCGCTGGCGCTCTTGCTCGTCCCCGTAGCACCCCCGGGCGTGCCCGTGATAGCCGCCTGCGCCGCCGCGCTTCTCGGCTTGAGGAGGACGTCTTGACGACTCTCTGGCTTACGATCCTCACGGTCGCCCTGGCGAACGCGGCCATCAAGGCCTCCGGGCCCGTGCTCGTCGGAGGAAGAGAGCTCCCGCCTCGGGCGAACGCCGTGATCTCGCTTCTAGCACCAGCCCTCCTCGCGGCCCTCGTGGTCACCGAGACCTTCGGCGAAGACGGAGCGCTGGTCCTGGACGAGAAGGCCCTCGGCGTCGGGGTGGCGGCGGTAGCACTCCTGCTGCGGGCGCCGGTGCTCGTCGCTGTCTTCCTCGCCGCCCTCACCGCCGCGCTGGCCCGGGCCTTCAGCTAACCGGATGGAAGAGAGAACGTCGAGAGGAGACGGTCGCATGAACGTTTACGTGGACACGGTCGAGTCGCCGGCCGGAGAGTTGGCCTTAGCCGTGGACGGGGAGGGGGCCCTGATCTACCTCAAGTTCGTCGAGGGCAACAGCAATCTCACCGTCGAGGAGGAGCTGGAGGACGAGGGATTCGAGGTCTCGCGGGACGAGGCGCGAACCGCACCGGCGCGGGAGGAGTTGCGGGAATACTACGCCGGCGAGCGGCGGGAGTTCGGCGTGCCGGTCTCGCTCGTCGGGTCCGAGTGGCAGAAGGCCGTGTGGCGGGAGCTCACGCGCATACCGTACGGGGAGACGCGGTCGTACGGGGAGATCGCGGACAGGCTCGACCGTCCCGGCGCCGCCCGCGCCGTCGGCCGGGCCAACGCCACGAACCGGCTGCCCGTTGTGGTGCCCTGCCACAGGGTCATAGCGGCGGATGGCTCGCTCGGCGGTTTTAACGGCGGCCTGCACCTCAAGGAGCAGCTGCTGGAGCACGAGCGGCGCGTTTTGGGCGTGGGATCTTGAGCGCGGCGCCGGACGGGACGGTTTGACGGCCAAGGACTTCGCGGCGCTGGTGACGCTCGGCGCGCTCTGGGGCGCGTCGTTCCTGTTTATCCGGGTGGCCGTGCCGGCGCTCGGGCCCTTCGTCCTCGTGGGGCTGCGCGTGGGGCTGGCGGCGCTCGTCCTCGGGCTCTTCGCCGTGGCCGCGCGGCGGACATTGAAGCTGCGGGGGCTGTGGGCCCCGCTCCTGTTCGTGGGGTTCGCCAACACGGTTGTGCCGTTCTCCCTGATCTCGGCGTCCGAGGTACACCTGACCGCCTCCCTGGCCGCCATCCTGAACTCGACGACCGTGCTGTTCACGGCGCTCGTCGCCGCCGTGTGGCTGGGAGAGTCGTTGACGAAGAAGAAGATCGTGGGCGTGTTGCTCGGCATCTTCGGGGTCGCGGTTCTGGTTGGCTGGGACCCGCTGCCCCTGAGCCCCGTCGTCTTGCTCTCTGTCGCGGCGGTGCTCGGGGCCTCCTTCTGCTACGGGGTGGGCGGGGTCTTTACCAAGCGGGTCTTTGCCGGTGTCCCGCCGTTGACACTCGCCGTGGGACAGCAGACGGCAGCGGCGGGCATCATGATCCCTATAGCGCTCACGGACCTGCCGGGTGAGACGCCGTCGGTGACGGTGGCGCTCTGCGTGCTGGCGCTCGCCGTTCTCTCCACGGCCGTCGCGTACCTGCTGTTCTTCTACCTCATCGCCAGCGCGGGTCCCACCGCGACCTCCACCGTCACGCTCATCGTGCCGGTCTTCGGTTTGATCTTCGGGGTCCTCTTCCTCGGCGAGCCAGTCGGGTTGGGCACCATCGTCGGACTGGCGATAATCCTCTGCAGCGTCGTCCTCATCACGGGTATCGGTCTCGGGAAGGCCGGAAAAGCCCCGGCCCACTAGCGCGGGTACAGGATCATCTGCGTGCAGCGGAAGAGCGCGATGGTCTTCTCCGGGCCCGTAACGGTAGCATCCCACACCTGCGTGGTCTGCCCGCCGTGAACGAGCCGCGCTTCGCACTCGATGGTCCCCTCGCGGGCGGTGCCAAGGAAGTTGCTCTTCAACTCTATCGTGGTGAAGCCCGACGCCCCTTCTGGAAGGTTCGCGAACGTGCCGTAGCCGCAAGAGGTGTCCGCGAGCGCCACGACCGTCGCCGCGTGCAGGTACCCGTTCGGGGCCAGAAGCTCACCCCTCAGCTCCAAGCGGCTGGAGATGCTGCCCTCCTCCACGCCTACAACCTCCAGCCCGATAAGCCCCGGCAGTGCGCCCTCACTGCGGCTGTTCAATTCCTCGATCATGCCCATCGCCCCGCCTCCCGCGCCCGCCCGCAACGACGATCCATTCTCTCAAAGCTGACGGCCTCTCATGCCAGGCGGCTCCCGTGGTAGCCGTAAAAGGTGCATGGGAACTCGACTTCATCACGTTGATTCCGCCCGCGAGCGGGTAGAATCTTTCGGTGAGCGAGAAGACCAGAACGAGGATCCTGCGCGCCCCGCGCAGGATCCGCTCCTACCTCGCGGCCAAAGCCGGGCCTCCGGTGCTGCTGCTCGCCGCGAGCGAGGAGGCGGCGGAGCGCTACGCCGGCGAGGCCGCCGTCTTCGCGGACGGGCCCGTAGTGCATCTTCCCTCCCGTGGCGTCGCGTTCGGGGACGTGTTCGAGCCGGCCGTGACGCGGGTCGGGCGGCGACAGCGGGCGCTGGCTTCATTCCCCTCGGCCCGGCTCGTGGTGGCGGGGCCGCTTGCCTTTATGGAGAGGACGCCGCTGCACGCGCCGCTCGGGCTGTCGGGGGGGACGGAGATCGAGCTCGACGAGACCCTGGGGCGGCTCGTGGGCCTCGGCTACGAGAGGGTGGACCGGGCCTCCCGTCCTGGGGAGTTCGCCGTGCGCGGTGGGATCGTGGACGTCTTCCCGAGCACCCGCCGCTCACCCGTGCGGGTGGAGTGGTGGGGTGACGAGATAGAGAGTGTCCGCGCCGTCTCGCTCGCCACCCAGCGCGTCGTCCGCGAGCTCGAAGGCGTAACCGTCTACGCCGGCCGCGAGGGGGACCTGGCCGGCCTCGCGGCGGCGGCCGGGGATGGCTACCCGGAGGAGACCCGTCGCGGCGCCCGCGTGCCTGGGCTCGACCGGCTGCTCGTCGACCTCGCCCCCGTCTCGCCCGCCGATCTCCTGCCAGAGGAGTTCGAGGTGTGGCACGAGAGTTCGCAGGAGGGGCTGCCGGAAGACCTCGAGGACCTTGTCAGGGAAATGTACGACGAGGCGCTGCCTGAG
>JACDFX010000464.1 GCA_013815575.1 Rubrobacter sp. | reverse complement strand
CCTCCTGCCGATTGGTTAGCCCGTCGCCGTCAGAATCGTTCCTGGAGCGTTGCCCTCCACCGTCCTCGCCCGTTCCGTCGTCGTCACCGGAATTTCCGCCACCGCCCGTTCCGACGCCGCCGGTACCATCTCCGCCGGTTCCGTCATCACCGCCCGAGTTTCCGCCACCGCCTCCGCCAGTGTTGCCGCTCGGGGCGGAGGGCGTCCCGCCTGTGTCTGTGGCACCCGTATCTGTCTCGCCCGTGGGGTTGTTCTGGGAAGTACTGCCGGAGGAAGGGGCATTGCCGGGGGTTGAATCGGCCGGGGCGAGGAGCTGGCGGAAGGGGTCCTTGTTACGGTAGGCCGCGTAGGAGTCCGCGTCGCGGTCTTCCACTTCAGGCGCGTCCGCCCCGGACGGGTCCCTGGACTGGACCAACTCGGCCTCCCCGGAGGCCCGTTCCTCGTCCGGACCCGACATAAAGGCCCCGGCCGCCACCCAGGCGAAGAGCAACAGGGCCAGCAACGCGACGACCGGCGGCAGGACCTTGTTGTCCCGCACCAGCGCGTCGAAGAGGCCGCCCCAGAAGTTGGAGATCCTGCGAGCGAGGCCGGCCATGCTACTCGGCTTCCGGCGCGGCGGTCGTGGTCTCGGGTGCCGACGGCGCCACGGGCGCGGTGCCGTCTGGCACGCCGGTGGGCTGATAGTAGACCTCGGCCTCTATCTCGACGAGAAGGTTCTGTTCGATCTCCGGCTCCGCCGTCGTGCCCTCCTCCGAGATCTCGTAGTTCACTTCGTTTACGGTTATCAGTCGGACCAGAGCGTCTGCCCGGGTCAGGAAGTCCTGCAGCTCCTCGTAGGTGCCTTCGAAGGACATTGTAATCGGCTGGACGGTAAAGTCACCACCACCCTCCGGTGGCGCAGGGTCCCCCCGCACGACCTGGGTCTGTGTCACCTCGGCGGCCTCGGCGATATCTTCTATCTGGACGACGAGCGTGTCGAACTCCGGCTGGGTCGGGATGCGCTTGTTCAACTCCAGCAGTTGGCGCTGCAGTTCGGGGGAGTTGCGCCGCACCTCTTCCAGCCGCGCCACGTCCTCTTCGAGCCCCTGAAGCCTCGCCCGCCGCTCCTCGCGCGCCTCGGCCTGCTGGTCGAGGTTCTCCAACAGGGGCCCTAGCAGCAGCAGGTAGAAGCCTACGGCCAGGGCGACGAGGCCGAGCACGCCCAACACGAGCAGGTTGCGCTGGCGCGCGTCCATCAGCGCTCCGCGCCCTCGGCACCCAGGTACTGGTCCACCGACACGGAGCCGGAGCTCGCGACCTCCCGGGGTTCCGCGTTGGGCTCCGCCTGGGGCTGCGTCGCGCCCGCGACCTCGGCGGGGTTGCCGCCCTCTATGCGGACCTCGGTGCCCCTCTCGCCGGAGACGGTCACGAGCTCTGAGGCCACCTCGAACTCGATGGCGGGCTCGACAAAGGTCTCCCGGTCGAGCTCGGCGGAGTTGAGCTGCGCGTTGGAGAGGTGCTCCAGGTTGTTCATCCTGACGACGAAGTCCGCGACGTTCTGGTACTCGGGCAGGGCAACGCCCGTGAAGGTCACGGCCCCCGGCGGGTCGAGGGGCTCCTCGGCCGGGGCCTCGACATCCACCGGCGCCGCCTCGCCGGCGAGCGTCTGAAGCGCGGTCGTCTCGGGCACGACGAAGGCCAGACCCTGAAGAAAGTCGTCCCAGGGGAAGCGGGTCCGGAAGATGCCGTCGGCAACGGGTTTCTTCTCGTCCAGGCGCCCGCGCAGGTCGCGGTAAGGGGAGAGCTCCTGCAGGCGGGAGTTCTGCTGCGAGATCCTGCCGTCCAACTCCGCGACCTCTTCCTCGACGGCGCCCAGCCGGAGCAGAAAGACGAGATAGACACCGACGAAGAGCAGTATAAGGGCGGCCCCGGCCACGAGCAGCAGGCTCGCCGTTCCGCCAGGCAGGCCGTCCATCCGTCGCCGACGGTCCTCCGCAGGGAGCAGATTGACACGCCTCAAGCCTCCTCCATCGCGAGCCCGAGCGCCACCGTGAGGACGGGCTCCATGGCGCGGAGCTGTTCGTCCGAGACGTTGGAACGGTTATACGCGAGCCTCTCGGCGGGCCTGGCGAGCTGCGCCGGCAGGCCGAGCAACTCCCCGAGGTGCGAATCCAGGCCGGAGATCAAGGCCCCCTCACCGGAGACCACGACGCGGGATACCTCCCTGGCGCCCGGCTGGGCGTGGTGGTGGTCCACGGACCGCTGCACCTCCTCGGCGAGTTCCCCGGCCGCGGCCTCCAGCCCCCGCCGCGCGTCGTAGGCTAGCGCAGGGTCCCACGCGTTCCCATCAGTATCGCCGTCCTCCGGGCCCCCGGCTTCCGGGTCTCCGACTTCCGGGTCTCCGTTTTGCGGATCTCCTTTGCGCGGCTCGTCGAAGAAACCGCCGCGGGGGTCGAGGGTCCTTCTCTCGGCCTCGTCGTCGGGCAGGTCGGCGGCTTCGGCGACGGCTGCCACGAAGTCGGAGAGGCCCAGGGGCACGAAGCGGGCCATCACGGGCACCTCCCCCTCG
>JACDFX010000083.1 GCA_013815575.1 Rubrobacter sp. | reverse complement strand
TTCCTCGCCGGAGGACATGTTCCGAACCTTGATGGTGGAGCGGGCCATCTCGTCCTCGCCCATGATCGCGGCGTACGAGGCGCCGGAACGGTCGGCCTGCTTGAACTGGCCCTTGGCTCCCCGCCCGCCGTAGTCGAGGTCGCACGAGACGCCCTCCCCCCGCAGGGCCCCCGCGAGGCGCATCGCCGGAACCCGGGCCTCCGGCGTCAGGGTAACGAAAAAGACGTCCAGGGAGGGCTCCTGTTCACGGGAGGAGGCGGCGAGGAGCATCCGTTCGACGCCCGTGCCGAAGCCTATGCCGCCGATGTCGGGGCCGCCGAGGTCGGAGATAAGGGCGTTGTAACGCCCCCCGGCCCCGACCGTGTCCTGCGCCCCGAGCGCCCCGCTCTTCGCCTCGAACACCGTCATCGTGTAGTAGTCGAGCCCCCGCACGAGGCTCTCATCCAGCTCGTAAGGAACCCCTAGAGCATCCAGGCCCTCGCGTACCGCGCCGAGGTGCTCCGAGGCGTCCCGGCTAAGGAAAGCCCCGATCTTCGGCGCTTCGGCCAGAATGGCCTGGGTCGCCTCGTGCTTGGAGTCGAAGGTCCGCAGCGGATTGGTCTCCATGCGGGCGACGGAGTCCGGGTCCAGGTGGTCCGCGTGCTTCTGGAGGTAGGCGCGTAGTTCGGGCACGTAGGCGCGGCGGGTCTCCAGGTCGCCGACGTTGTTGAGGTAGACGACCTCTTCCTTCACGCCGACGGCCTGATGGATGGAGTAGAGAAGCGAAATCACCTCGACGTCGACCAGCGGGTCGGACGTGCCGAGCGCCTCCACCCCGATCTGGGTGTGCTGCCTGTAACGCCCCTTCTGCTGGCGCTCCTGCCGGAACATCGGGCCCACGTAGAAGAGCTTTATCGGCTGGGCGAGCTTGGAGAGGTTGTGCTCGATGTAGGCCCGAACCACCCCCGGCGTCCCCTCCGGCCGCAAGGCCATCTCACGGTCGCCCTTGTCCCTGAAGGTGAACATCTCCTTCTGGACCACGATGTCCGACGCCTCCCCCGCCGTGCGGGCGAAGAGCTCTATCTCCTCGAAGACGGGCGTCCTTATCTCAGAATAATTGTGGAGGCTCAGGAGCTCCCTGGCCCGCGCCTCCACGAACGCCCACAACCCGGCCCGCTCGTGCGGCTCGCGCCCCCCGGGGTAGACGTCGTAGGTGCCCCTCGGTCCCTTGTAGCTCACGCAACTACCGGCGGCAGGTACGGGTTCGTCGCGAGTTCTTCTTTGGCGAGCATCACAGGGCCGTGGCCCGCGTAGAGGCGCGTCTCGTCCTCCCAGAGCGGCATCACCTTGCGCAAAGAGACCTCGATCTCCTCCCACGAGGCGCCATCGATATCCGTCCGGCCAACGCTACCGGGGAGGATGAGATCTCCAACGATCTGGTCCCGCCCGACCACGAACGTTACGGACCCCGGCGCATGCCCCGGCGTGTGCAGCACCCGAAAACTCTCGCCCGCGAGTTCCAACTCCTGCCCCTCGTCCAGCGGCTCATAGACGCCGACGCCCGTCGCCTCGGCCGCGTCGGGATGCACGTAGAACGGGGCGTTCGTCCCGCTAAGCACGGCGTCCAGGGCGCCGATGTGGTCGGCGTGGGCGTGCGTCAAAAGGACCGCCACCACCGGCCCGCGAGCGGCGCCCAGGATCTTCTCGGGCTCGGCCCCCGCGTCCACGATCACGTCGCCCTCCGGCGCGTGGACCACGTAAACGTTCACCTCAAAGCCACTCATGGAGACGGTTACCTGCTCGATCTCGGTCAAATGATGCTCCTTGCCTTCGCGTCTCTCTCCAACACCCGCGCCAGTTGCCGCTCGTTCATCTCCCGGGCCCGCACGGCTATGGGCGCCGCGAGATGCCGCCGCAGAATCGCCTCACCCGGGTCCGGCTCGAAAAACGTCCGGAAGACCTCCAGCACCGGCACCCGTTCCCCACGGTAGGGCTCCGGCCCGACCCGGTCGCCGACGCGCACCCCACCAGCCCGGATCACGCGGCAGTAGAGCCCCGGACGCTCCGCCCGTCTGAACCGCTTGAGGAACGCGGGATCCCCCATACGAACCGCCAGCGTCACGCAGGGTATTCGCGGCGCCGTCACTTCGAGAACCACCGAACCGACGGAGAAGCGGTCCCCAATGTACGCCTCGGCGCTCTCCAGGTCCGAGATGGTCAGGTTCTCCCCAAACGCGCCGGGGGACAACTCGTAGCCGAGTTCCTCCGACCACCACTCGTAGTCCGGCTTGCCGAAGAGGTAGACGGCCTGGTCCGCGCCGCCGTGGTTCTCCGTATCGCTGATGGCGTCGCCCGCCAGGCCGCCCGCCGTGACCTCGACGGGCGTAAGCACCGGGCGCTTGAAGATGCCGGTCTTTCCGGAGCTTTTCGCGCCCTGGATGGGCTCCTCGCGGCCCACGTTCACGCTGATCAGGCGCAAGTCAGCTTTCCAGGGGCGTGCCGTCGCGGGAGACTCGGCAGACGTCGTAGACGTCCGGGATGCCTCGGATCTTGCGTATTACCTCCTCGACGTGCTGCACGCTCCCTGCCTTGAAGGCGAAGCGGCTGAGGGCCGTCCGGTCTTCGATGGTGTCTACCCTCGCCGACACGATGTTGACCCCCGCGTCCGAGATGCCGGCCGTTATGTCCTTCAAGAGGTGCATCCGGTCCAGCGCCTCGACCAGGAGCTCCACCGTGAAGAGCTTCCCCTGCCCTATCTCCCACTCGATCTCCACGAACCGGTCCGGGTCCCGGCTCTTCAGGGCCCGGGCGTTGACGCAACCGGCGGAGTGGACGACGACCCCGCGCCCGAGGGAGACGTAGCCCGCGATGTCGTCGCCGGGCATCGGGGTGCAGCAGCGCGCCAGGCGCGTCAGGATGCCGCTGGAGCCCACGACCCGCACCCCCGTCTCGTCCGCCGCGCCCGTGTCGCCGGGCAGCGGGAGCGGGGCCAGGGCGGGGCTCTTCGCCTTCGGTTCCTCTTGCTCTTCCTTGGGCTGGACGAGGTCCAGGATCCGTCCCGCCACGTTCTCCGCCGAGAGCGAGCCCGCCCCGACGGCGGCGAGCATGTCGTCCGGGGAAGGGTGGTTGGTGGCCCTGGCGACGTCCTCCAGAATGCCGGAGGGGACCTTGCCGATCCGGCGCTTCTTGAGAAGGCTCAGGATCTTCTCCCGTCCGAGGCTCAGGTTGTCCTCGCGGTCGGCTTTGTTGAAGAATTGCCGGATCTTGTTCCGCGCCCGCCCGCTCTGAACCACCGCGAGCCAGTCCCGGCTCGGCCCCGAGTTCTTACCCGTAATGACCTGCACCCGGTCCCCGCTCACGAGCTCGGAGTCGAGGGGAACTATCCTGTCGTTCACCTTGGCGCCTATGGTCCTGTGACCTATCTCCGTATGCACGTGGTACGCGAAGTCTATGGGTGTCGCCCCCGAAGGCAGGCTGACCACGTCACCCTTCGGTGTAAAGACGAAGACCTCGTCGGCGACGAGCTCGCCCTTCAGGGACTCCATAAATTCGGAGGAGTCCGTCGTCTCATGCTGCCACTCCATCATGCTCTTGAGCCAGCCCAGGCGGTCTACCTGGCGGTCGGTGAGGCCATGCTTGTACATCCAGTGGGCGGCGATGCCGTACTCGGCGGTGGTGTCCATCTCGTCGGTCCGGATCTGGATCTCCAGGAGCTTCCCCTCGTTGCTCATGACCGTCGTGTGAAGCGACTGGTACATGTTGAACTTGGGCATCGCGATGTAGTCCTTGAACCGGCCAGGAATAGGCTTCCAGATCGAATGTATGACCCCCAAGGCGCCGTAACAGTCCCGCACGGAATCAACCACGACTCGTAGACCCGTCAGGTCGTAGATCTCGTTGAACTCCTTGTTTCGGCGGACCATCTTGTTGTAGATGGAGTAAAAGTGTTTTACCCGCCCGTGGACCTCGGCCTCGGTCCCCGTCTCGCGCAGGTGCCGCAGGAGCTCGGCGGCCGTCCCGTTGATGAACGCCTCCCGATCACCCCTGCGGGCGGCAACCAGGCGCTTTATCTCCTCGTAGCGGCGGGGGTGGAGGGTGGCGAAGGAGAGGTCTTCGAGCTCCCACTTCAGCGAGTAGATGCCAAGCCTGTGGGCCAGCGGCGCGTAGATCTCCAGGGTCTCGGTCGCCTTTTTCAGTTGCGTCTCGCGCTTGAGGTAGGCAAGCGTTCTCATGTTGTGCAGCCTGTCGGCGAGCTTGATGATGATGACCCGCACGTCCCGGCTCATCGCGACGATCATCTTGCGCAAGCTCTCCGCCTGCGCCTCTTCGAGGTTCCCCGAGGGCAGGTTGCCGAGCTTGGTGACCCCGTCCACGATCTCCGCGACCTCATCCCCGAACTGCCCGGCAAGCTCCGCCTTCGTGACCCCCGTATCCTCGAGCACGTCGTGCAGCAACGCCGCCGCGATCGTCGTGGCGTCGAGCCGCAACTCCGCCAGAATCGCCCCCGTCGCCAGAGGATGGTAGACGAAAGGCTCCCCGCTCTTGCGAACCTGCCCGCGGTGGGCGGCGTGGGCCACGCGGTAGGCGCCCGCGATCAGCTCCTCCGACCCCTCGGGCGCGTAGGACGAGACCTTTTCCAGCAAGGCGGAGATTGTCACCGGCGGCGCCGGTATCGCCCTGAGTCGCGCTTCTGTGCGTGCTGGTTCCACGCACATATTATAGCTCTTCGGCGCGCCGCCTAGTGGCGGTCTGCGGCTACAGCCGGCGCGACCGGAAGATTATCGCGAGCAGAATGGAGGCGAGAACGAGGGCGAGCGTGAAACCTATGAATGCGACGACGGGTACGCCCAGGAAGGGCACGTTCGGGCCGCCGACGTCGAAAGAGCCGAGCATCGAGGAGCCTACGAGGAGCGCGCCGGTGACGACGGCGAAGACGAGCCGGTTGGCGAGAACGTCCACGCTGCCGATCAGCTCGTCGAGCCCCCCGTGCTTGAGCTGCACCTCCAACTCACCGTCCGCTAGCTCGCCGAGCAGTTGGCGGACTTGCTCCGGGTACTCCTCGACGTAGCGGGCATACTCCAGGGACCGCTCCCCGGCCGAGCGGGCCAGGACGTCGGGCCTGTACCTCTGCGTCAGGAGCCGTCTCGCGTAGGGGCGAGCGACCTCGTAGACGTTTATGGTCGGGTCTATGGACCTGGCGAGGCCCTCTGCGGTGACGAGCGCCTTGGTCAAGAGCGGGAATACGGGTGGCACGCGCAGCCGGTAGCGCCGGGCGAGCGAGATCAACTCCGAGAGCGCCTGCCCGAGCGTGACCTCCCCGACCGAGAGCCCCGAGTACTTGTTCAAAAACTCCCTGAGCTCCCGCACGAGCTCCCCCCGCACCTCCGTCGCGTACCGTACCCCGAGCCCCTCGAGGCCCCGCAACGCCGCCGAAGCGTCGCGCTGGATGACGGCTATAAAGAGCCGCGACAGCGCCTCTATGTCGCCCCGGCTCATGAACCCGACCATCCCGAAGTCAAGGAGGGCGAGGTCGCCATCCGGGGTCAGCAGCAGGTTGCTCGGATGCGGGTCGCCGTGGAAGAAACCGTCCTCGAAGGCCATCTTGAAGATCGCGTCAGCCCCCATCGACGCCACCCGCCTGCGCTCGGACGGGGCCATCAGCAGGGGCCGGATGTCCCGGAACCTCGTCCCAACGACGAACTCCATCGTCAGGACCTTGGAGGTCGAAAATTCTTCGTAGATGGCGGGGATGACCACGGGACTACCGGCGAAGTTGGCGGCGAAACGCCGCGCGTTCTGGGCCTCGGCGGTGTAGTCGAGCTCGCGCCGGACGACGCCCTCGAACTCGGCCACGAGCCCGCGAACGTCTACGAGTATCCGCCGGGCGAACCGGCGGTCCACGAAGGCCGCGAACTCCCGCATTAGCTCAAGGTCCCCAGCCACCCGCCGCGGCGCCTCGGGCCGCTGCACCTTTACCGCCACGACCTCCCCGCCCATGAGGACCGCCCGATGCACCTGCCCGATGCTCGCCGAGCCGAGCGGCACCGGGTCGAAGGAGGAGAAGATCTTATCGACCGGCGCCCCGAGCTCGGCCTCGATCAGCGCCTGCGCCCTCCCAGCCGGCATGGGGCTCGCCGTGTCCTGCAGCTTCTGCAACTCTGAGAGTATCCCCTCAGGAAAGATGTCGGACCGCGTGGACAGCACCTGCCCGAACTTGACGAAGGTCGGCCCGAGGTCGTCGAGGCTGCGCCGCAGACGGACACCAAAGTTCGGTGCCAGAAACTCCTGCAACCCCTTATGCTCCCTACGGTCGCGCCTGACGTCGAACACGAAGCCGAAGCCGTGGCGCACCAATACGCGGCTGATCTGGGTGAAGCGCCGGAGGCCTCCCGCCGCCTGTGCCGGAGGGAGACTAGCATTGCCCACCGGCTGTCGCGCCGCCCCCTACCTAGAGGCCCGGCGGCGTCTCTGGGGCGTCCCTGGGGGTGTCCACCGCGAGGTCCGGCTCCCCGGCCGCCGGCGGCGGAACGGGCGCGGCCACGGGCCTATCCTCGAGCATCCGCACCCGATGCTCCAACTGCTCCACCCGGAACACAAGGTCCTCGTGGTCCTCCCGCGTCGGCAACCCACCCCTCTTCAAACCCTGCTGGACCGAGGCGTCAACAAGCGACCTCGCCCCGGCGGAACGCTCCCGCGCCCGGTTCATCACGTCGTTCACGACCGTGCGCCCGTCCTCGCGCTCGACCCGGCCCTGCTCGATCAAACCCTCCACGACCTCCTGTACCCGATCCCGCGTCGCGGCCGCCGCCCCTACCTGCAACAGAACCAACCTCTCCAACGTCTCCCCTACCGTCCCGCGCACGTCAACCTCCCGCTCTGGCCTGCACCAACCTCATGATAACCCAACAACCCCGCATACCCGGACCACGCGCGATATTTTTATAAATAACATTATGTACGATTACAATTATCTAATGTAAAATCTCCTGGTGGGTCGGGGAATTGGAGGGGAGAAGTTTGTGCTGGACGTAGAGACCGTGGCGGCGAGCGTGGAGAACGTCGAGGAGTTGGTG
>JACDFX010000005.1 GCA_013815575.1 Rubrobacter sp. | reverse complement strand
ACCATGAGCCAGCACGGAATGGAGGTCTTGCTGAATAGAGGAGCTCCTGCCGCCCGTGTTCGCGTCGTTCGGCCCGGTCTCGACGGGTTGGGGTGCGATCCGGCACGGGGGCCTCGTGAAGGGGAAGCCCTGCGCGTCCTGTGCGTGGCGCAGTGGATCCCACGTAAAGGTATCCTGGATCTCGTCCAGGCCTGGAGGGCGAGAGACAGATCCGGGGCCCTCTTGAACCTCGCCGGCGAGACCGACGCCGACGCGTCCTACGCGGCGATGGTGCGGGAGGCCGCGGCGGGAGACCCCTCGATAACCGTTCACGGCCCGGTCGATGACGCCACCCTCTCTGGCCTCTACGTCTCCGCGGATATCTTCGCGTTGCCCTCCCGCTTTGAGGGCTACGGCATCGTCTACGCCGAGGCGCTCTCTTTTGGACTTCCCGTCGTTGCCTACCGGGCCGGGCCGGTGCCTGAGGTCGTCGGCGAGGAGGCCGCCCTGCTCGTCCCGCCCGGAACCCCTGGGGCGCTCTCCGAAGCGCTGGGACGTCTCCTCTCCGATGCCGGTCTCAGGGAGAAAATGTCCGGCGCCGCGCTGCGCCGGGCCACCGGCCTTCCGCGGTGGAGGGAGACGGTGGAGGGGTTCTTTGCGGTGCTGCGGGACGTCGTCGCGGAGCGGACGAGGTGAGCGGGCCGAACCTATACGGGCCACGCGACCAGAACCGCCGTTCGTGGAACGCGGTCGTCGGGGCGCACGACAGCCACCGCGGGGGACTCGCCGACTTCCTGAAGGCCGGAGGCTCCACGCTCTTCCCCGAGGAACTGGGGTTGCTAGGAGACCTGTCGGGCAAGACCGTGGTGCACCTGCAATGCAACTCCGGGGGCGACTCGTTGAGCCTCGCCCGCCTCGGGGCCGAGGTAACGGGCGTGGACCTCAGTGACCGGGCGGTACGCTCGGCCCGGCGTCTCTCCGAAAGGAGCGGCGTGCCGGCCCGATTCATCCACGCCGACGTATACGACTGGCTGGCGGAGACCGTGAGGGGCGAGGGTTGCTTCGACGCTGTCTTCGCCTCCTACGGCGTCGTCTGCTGGATGCCGGATCTCACCTCCTGGGCCGGCGGAATAGCAGGCGTCCTGGGGCCCGGCGGACGCTTTGTGCTCGTGGACTTCCACCCGGCCGCCGAGATCTTCGATGACGTCTGGAACCTCACGCGCGACTATCCCTCCGGTGGAGAACAGCTCCTTCTCGAAGAGGGCGTCGGCGACTACGTTGCGGACTCGGGAGGCGGTCTCACGCCCGCCGGCTACGCGGAGGGCGTCGGCGGGTTCGAGAACCCCGAACCGTGCTACCTGTTCCGGTGGGGTCTCGGAGAGGTCGTCACGGCGCTGGCTGGGGCTGGGTTGAAGATCATGGCCTTCGAAGAGTATCCCTACTCCAACGGGGAGCGCCACTTCACCCGAATGCGCGAGTTGCCCGGCCGCCGGATGGTTCCGCCGGAAGACGTGCCAGCCCTACCCCTCATGTACGGCCTGCGGGCGGAGAGAGACGTTACGCCCTCCAGACCACGCCACTGATTCCCGGCGCACGCGTGCCACCAGCCTGGCACGAACACCCCGATCAACCCGACCGAAAAGTGCCCGTACTCGCCTGCCGGGTGCAGTGGCTCTACGGCGCGTAGAAGAACGCCAGGGCTGAAATTATATAGACACCAAGGAGCATCGCCCCTTCAAGCCAGTTGGACTTGCCGTCCAGGGCGATAAAGCCGGTGATGATAACGGCGGCGGCCAGGGCGCCCAGCTCGAGGGGGGTGAAGACGAGCTGGAGGGGTTGGCCGATAAAGGCGCCGAAGAAGACCAGGATGGGGGTGACCAGCAGGGCGACCTGGATGGAGGAGCCGAGCGAGATGCCCATGGAGAAGTCCATCTGGTTTTTGTAGGCGATCTGGACGCCCACGATATGCTCCGCGATGTTGCCCACGACCGGCACGATGATGATGCCGACAAAGAGCTCGGAGAGCCCGACCTCCTCTGTCAGAGGCTCCAGGGCTCCCACGAAGGCCTCTGAGACGTAGGCGACGGCGGCCGTCGCACCGATGAGCAGCACGAACGAGGCCGCTCTCCCGAACTGCGGCTCGTGCTCGGGACCGGCCGCCTGGCCCTCCGGGGATCGGAAGTAGAAGATCAGGTACAGGATGTAGAGGACGAACATCACCACGGCCACCTCGATGCTGAGGAAGGTCGGGGGCGTCCCAGGGAGGGTCGCCGCGAAGATCGTGGGCAGGGCCAGGGCGGCCGCGACGATGGCGAGCATCGAGGCGTTGATGCCGGCGATGGTCGAGGAGAAGGTCTGGGTGCCGTTCTTGAGGCCGCCGAGAAGCAGGCTGGCGCCCAGCACGAAGAGCACGTTGCCGATGATCGAGCCGATGATCGATGCCTTGACGACGGTCGTCAGGCCCGCAGAGAGGGCGAAGATGGTGATGATCAGCTCGGCGGCGTTGCCGAAGGTGGCGTTGAGGATGCCGCCTATGCGGGGGCCCGCGTGGACGCCGAGGCTCTCCGTGGCCTGGCCGAGGACCCAGGCCAGCCCGATCAGGGCTAGCGCCGTGAGCCCGAAGATGAGGAGTGTGGCCGCATGCAACAGCTCCGCGACCACGACCGCCGCTGCCAGCGCCGCCGTTACGCCGTAAGCGATGTTTCTCAATGCCCGTCCCTCTCCGCCGCCCGTATAAACGCCTCGACCATCATATAAGATAGAGTCGAAAAGTCTTATACCCTTATATCCCTGGAGTGACCCCTTGATCGACTACCACCTGCACGTCATAGCCCACGACGACCGCCCGATGACGGTCGAGAACATCCTGAGCTACTGCGAGGTGGCGAAGAGCAGGGGCATACGCCAGATGGGCATAACCGAGCACGACCGCTACCTGGACAAGATCGACGTGGCCGCCTTCCGGGAGTCAAGAGAGATCAGCGAGAGCGTGGTACTCCGTCTCGGCATAGAGATAGATTTCGTCCCCGGCCGGGAGGAGCGGATGGAAGCCGACGCGACGGCGCTTCCCTACGATTACGTCATAGGCTCCGTCCACCGGGTCGACGGGGACGAGGTGGACCGGGCCACAGACCAGAGCGTCTACGAGCGCTACGAGGCCTACGAGCTCTACGCGGCCTACTACCGCAACGTCCGCGAGGCCGCCCTCTCGGGGCGCTTCGAGGTCATCGGCCACCCCGACCTGATCAAGATCTTCCGCCGCTATCCCGAGCGGGACATCACCCCGCTGCTCGAAGAGACCGCCGACGCCGTCGCTGAATCGGGTGTTGTCGTGGACGTAAACGCGGCGGGCTTGAGGAAGCCGGTAGGTGAGATCTACCCCTCCCGGCAGTTCCTCGAGATGTTCCACCGCCGGGGCGTTCCAATCATCCTCTCCTCCGACGCCCACGCCCCCGACGAAGTCGGGGCGGGCTACGACCGGAGCCTGAAACTCGTCCACGACGTCGGCTACCGCGAGGTCGCCACCTTCGAGAACCACGAACAGGGCTCCCTCCCGCTGTGACCGAAGAACTCTTCCTCGGGGACTCCTACCTCAAGGAGTTCCGGGCCGGCGTAAAGAGGATAGACGGACGGGAAGTGGTCCTGGACGGGACGGCGTTCTATCCCGGCGGCGGCGGGCAGCCGGCGGACAAGGGTTCTCTAGGTATTGGTCCCGTGAACGCCGCCGTCGTGGACGCCCGGCGGGAGGGGCGTGGGATCGTCCACGTCCTCGACCGGGCCATCCCGGATACGGTGAAGGAATTAGAGGGGACGCTGGACTGGGAGAGGCGGTACGCCCACATGCGCTACCACACGGCGCTGCACGTCCTCTCCGGTGTGATCTGGCGGGAGTTCGGCGCCAAAGTAACCGGTGGCCAGATGCGCCCCGACCACGCCAGAATGGACTTCTCCTTCCCCGGCGAGTGGACCGCCGAAGCCGTCCGCGAGATACAGCGCCGGGCCAACGAGGCGCTGGCGGAGAACCGGCCGGTAAAGGTCTACGAGTTGCCCCGCGAAGAGGCGCTGAGTAATCCCGACCTGATCCGAACGCAGGTCAACCTCGTACCCGAACGCGTAAAGACCGTCAGGATCGTCGAGATAGAGAACCTGGACACCCAGGCCGACGGCGGCACCCACGTCGCCAACACGAGAGAGGTGGGCAACATCGAGATCACCGCCCACAAGAGCAAGGGCCGCCAGAACAAGCGCGTGGAGCTCGTGCTGCGATGAGAGGTTCGATGATCGCCTTGCTGGCCCTCGTCTTCCTGTCGGCCGGCTGCGGCCAGGACGGGGGGAGCGGGACGGCCTCCGACGCCGAATCCAACGGGTCCGATTCGTCCTCCGCCGCGAGTTCGGGGGCTACGAAAGAGGCTCCCGAGATCGTCGCCATAGACACGTCAGGCAAAGACGGCGTCAGGGTGAGAGTCGAGATCGCGGACGACACGGACGAGATGGCCCGTGGTCTCATGGGGCGCACGGCGCTGGCCGAGGACGCCGGGATGCTCTTCGCGTATCCGGAGGAGAGAGACTTGTCGTTCTGGATGAAGGACACCCTGATCCCGCTCTCCATAGCCTTTATGGACTCCGAGGGGCGCATCGTGGACATCCAGGACATGAAGGCACTCGACGACACACCGCCCCACTATACGTCCGCCGAGCCCGCCCAGTACGCCCTCGAGGTCAACAAGGGCTTCTTCGCGGAGCGCGGCGTCGAGGTGGGGAACAGGGCCCGGTTGCCGGTCTAGGCGTCGGGCCGGGGGGCAGGTTTCCCCACCGCGTCGTGCATCTTTCGTTCGAACCGGCCTTCCTGGTAACCTTCGGGTGTTGGCTGGAGGCTGGTCGGAAGGGCGGTGTTGTCGCGGGTGGCTGACGTGGCGGTCGTTGGGGCCGGGTACGTGGGGCTCGTGACGGGGGCGAGCCTGGCGCGGGTCGGGCATCGGGTGACGTGTGTCGACAAGGACCGGGAACGCGTCGCGGGGCTGCAGCAGGGCAGGATGCCGGTCTACGAACCGGGCCTGGAAGAGTTGGTCGCGCGCGGGGTGGGCGCGGGAAGGCTCTCCTTTACCGAAGGGTTCGATGCGGCAGTGGGTGGTGCCAACGTCGTCTTTATCGCCGTAGACACACCGCAGGGAGAGGGCGGCGCGGCCGACCTCTCAAACGTCTCGTCCGTTGCCCGCAGCATCGGGCGGGCTCTGGCCGAATCCACCCGGCGCGCGCGACCGCTCGTGGTCGCCAACAAGAGCACGGTGCCGGTGGGTAGCGGCGACTACGTCTCCGTGCTCATCCGGGAGGGGGCCGACGAGGTCGGAGGGGTGCATCACCCGGAGGAGGTCCGGTTCGGCGTCGCCTCCAACCCGGAGTTCTTGCGCGAGGGGAGCGCCGTCTACGATTCGTTGTTTCCGGACAGGATCGTGGTGGGAGCGGAGGAGGCGTGGGTTGTGGACGTCATGCGGGAGCTGTACGGGCCCGTGATCGAGCAGAGCTTTCCTGTGGAGATGGACCCTCGCCCGAGGGTGACCGTACCGTTCGTGGTGACGGATCTCGCGAGCGCGGAGATGATCAAGTACGCGGCGAACGCCTTTCTCGCGACAAAGGTCAGCTTTATCAACGAGATCTCCGACCTCTGCGAACTGACGGGGGCGGACGTGGGGAGCGTGGCGACCGGGATCGGCCTCGACGGGCGCATCGGCCCGCGTTTCCTGAACGCCGGGATCGGCTGGGGCGGCTCCTGCCTGCCCAAAGACGTCGCCGCCCTCCGCTCCATCGCCCGCGAGTACCAACACGAGACGAGGCTCCTTGATGCCACGGTCGCCGTGAACGACCGTCGGCGCGAGCTCGTCGTCTCTAAGCTCCAACGGGACCTCGGCACGCTGGACGGCAAGCGGGTGGCGCTCTTAGGTCTCGCCTTCAAGCCGAACACCGACGACCTGCGTGAGGCCCCGAGCCTCGGTATAGCGGCGGAGCTCTGCTCGCTTGGCGCGCTGGTGGTCGGCTACGATCCCGTGGCCGCCAAGGCAGCCGCCCGGAGGGCGCCGGACCTACTGGTGGCCTTCGACCCCCACGAGGCGCTCGAAGGTGCGCACGCCGCCGTCGTGGTGACGGAGTGGTCGGAGGTGCGCAACCTCGACCTCCGCCGCGTGGCTTCGCTCATGCAGGAACCCAAGCTCCTGATCGACGGCCGCAACGCCATCGACCCCGCCGCCGCCCGCGAGGCCGGCCTACTCTACAGGGGCTTCGGGCATGACTGAGATCCGGAGGCCAGGGGCGCTCGTGACGGGTGGTGCTGGCTTTCTCGGCAGCCACCTTTGCGGACGGCTGCTCGCGGAAGGTTACCGAGTCGTCTGCGCGGACAACCTGAGGACGGGCTCGCTGGAAAACGTGGCCCACTTCGCGGATGATCCGAACTTCGACTACCTGGACCACGACGTCACGCTGCCCATCGAGATCCGGGGAAAGCTGGATGTGATCTACCATCTCGCCTCCCCCGCGAGCCCCACGGACTTCGAGCGCATCCCCATCCCGATCCTTAAAGCCGGCGCCCTCGGCACCTACAACGTCCTCGGCCTCGCGAAGGCCCGGGACGCCCGCCTGCTGCTCGCCTCCTCCTCCGAGGTCTACGGCGACCCGCTCGTCCACCCACAACACGAGGACTACCGCGGCAACGTGGATCAGGTCGGCATCCGCGGCGTCTACGACGAGGCGAAGCGCTACGCCGAGGCCATCACCATGGCCTACCATCGCCACCATGAGGTAGACACCCGCATTGCCCGCGTCTTCAATACCTACGGCCCCGCCATGCGTCCTAACGACGGGCGCGTCGTCCCGAGCTTCGCCTGCCGCGCGCTCGCCGGCGAACCCCTCGTCGTCCACGGCGACGGTTCCCAGACCAGGAGCATCCAGTACGTGGACGACCTGATCGAAGGCTTCCTGCGCCTGATGCAAAGCGCCGAGACCCGCCCCGTAAACCTCGGCAACCCTGTCGAGATGACCGTGCTGGAGATCGCCGAAATGGTCATAGATCTCTCCGGCAATAAAGGCGTCATCTCCTTCGCCCCACTGCCGCCGGGCGACCCCAAACGCCGCTGCCCGGACTTGACCCGGGCCCGCGAGTCCCTCAGTTGGGAACCTCGCGTCCCAGCGCGCGAAGGGCTGGAAAAGACTCTCGCGTGGTTCGCCGAGCGCCTCGGATGCCCGAAGCAGCCCGTGCCAGACTGGTAAGCACCGAAAGATCCCCCGAGCAAAAAACGGAGAAATGTACGTTTGCTGCACATAGAAAGTTGTGCGATTAGCGGTCAGTTCCGGAACTGAGCCTGAAAGCTGACCGCTAACAGTCTCAAGCGGCTATTTTGACCTCGGCGGCTACGAAGACAGCGTGGTTTAGCGGGAGGGTCGCGACGCCGGGGGCGGTGCGGGCGTGGGTTCCGGCCTCGGGGCCGTAGAGGGCCAGGATCAGATCGGAGAACCCATTGACGACGCCGGCCGATCCGCCCAAGTCAGAGGCCGCGTTAACGAGTCCGTGGACCACGAGCCAGGCGGTTACGCGGTCTAGGTCGCCGAGCTCGCGCTTGAGGCTGGCGAGGACGGAGAGCGCGCACCCGCGGGCCGCCTCGTAGCCCTCCTCCGGGGAGACCTCTGAAGAGACCTCCGTGCCGACTTTACCGAATGGACCGCAGAGCGAGCCGTCCGGGTTCAATGGGCCGTGGCCGGAGACGTAGGCACGGTTACCGCGCACCCGCACCCAGGCGAAGGGGAGTTCCACCCCGGGCGGGAGTTGCATCGGCTCCGGGAGGACGAGCCCAAGCTTCTCCAGCCTGGTCTCTACGTCCACTTGCCCTCCTCCACGGCCGGGACGGAGAACCCGGGTAGCATGCGACCGAAGAGCTTGCCCTCGAAGGCGAAGGGCTGGTTGCGCAGGGCGTGGAAGTAGTAGGGTGTCGACTCGCGTGGTACGCTGCCGCCATGCATCGGGTGGATCCAGCTCGGGTCTATCTCTTCGACGCGGTCCGTCACCTTGAGCACCGGATACTCCGCGGGGAAGATGCCCGTCTCCCTGGCGAACTGGCACATTGCGCCCCCCAGGTTCTCCCGCACGACGGGAGGCTGGTCTCCCGGTTGCATGAACAGGTCCGCCGGGAAGAGGCTCTCTGTGGTCTCCTCGAAGACCATCATCGAGTCCCAGTGGTGGACGTGCGGGGTCTCCATAAAGCGTAAGGTGTGCTCCCCGAGCTCCAGGGTGTCGCCGTCGCGGAAGCCCCGCACGGGGCCCGAGTAGTCCCACCCCGACAGGTTGACCATCGCCCCGAGCTCGCTAGAGGCCAGGACGGCGTCGGGCGCCCCCTCGACGAAGCGGCCCATGCCCCCGCACTCATCGGCCTCGAAGTGCGGGACAACGACGTAGCGCAGACGCGAGGGGTCGATGACCTCTCCTACGGCCTTGCGCACGTCGTCGTACATCGGGAACATGCCGGTGTGGATGAGGGCCGGGTGCTCGTCGTCGATCAGGAACTGGTTGAAGTTCAGCCCGGACTGTGGCTCGAACGTGCAGATCCGGTAGATACCCTTCGCCACCTCGTCGACCTGCGCCATACGCTTCCTCCTCGTGCGTCCTTTTTCCGGCGTAGCCCGGGTTGGGGCGCGTCAGCCGGTTGGTTCCGTCGTTCAGACAGCACGAAAGGATGAGACAAAGCGCCCGAAGCCGCATCGCGCAAAAGGATGATCTTTGCGAGATCCTTTCGCTACCGGGGATTACGCAATGGCCCCCCGCAGCGCCCCCGCGACCCGGAACGGGTCCGAGGCGACCACCGGGGCCGCGTACAACTCCATGGCCCCGATGTCCGAGGTGCGGTTTGCCGGGTCGCCCCGGTCCACGACGTGCACGACCGTCGGGAAGCCCGCCCAGTCTTCTTCGGCGGGCGCGAGCGGCGGCATGTAGAAGGCGACGTTGAAGGCCCGGACGCCGAGGTCGTCGACGAACGAACGCAGCAGGGCGCCGACGATCCGGTGCAGGGCCGCGTCCCCAGGGCCGGCGCCGATCACCACGAGCTCCTTCTCCTTCACAGGTGTGAGGCTGGCGAACGCCTTGACGCCCTCCCCTGCCGGGACGCCGAGGCCCAAAGCGTCGTGGACCCTGTGGAGGTCCCCGAAATAATCCGTGCCGTGTTCGGAGCGGTAGCCGGCGGCGGCGCGGCGGAGGCGCTCGACCTTCGGGTAATGGGAGCCGCGGGTGGCGGTAACCTGGGCGTGGCCGTGAATGATGGAGCCTCCGGCCCGCCAGAGGCAGTTCCACATAAGGAACGGATACTTCGCCTCAGGGTCCGCCCCGACGGCCTCGCGGCACCACTCCAGGCCGACTGAGACGTAGTCCGAGACCTTCTCGGGGGTGAGGTGCAGGGGGTTATGGTCATCGAAGACGACGACGCCGTGGAAGCCGTCGTACTTGGCGATGTTGGAGGCGGTCGTGGCGTGTTTGCCCCTGACGCGGCCGAAGACGTCGGCGGGGGTGCCCTCCTCGGGGCGGCAGAACGGGTCCCCTTCCGTGGCGGCTATCTCTCTGTCGAGGTCCAGGCTTACGCCGGTGTCGAGGGGACGGGAGGCCCGCAGCTCGTTAAAGAGGGTGCCTTCCAGGGTGATCCTGTTGGTCACCTTCACGATGCGCTGCTCCGTCACGGCCTCCACGGAGCCGAAGGACTTTTCGATCCAGGGCCGCATCCCCTCCGGCGGGTCGAGCCGCCCGGTCGTGGCGGAGGTGTCGAGGATGCGTTCGGCGAGGGCGCGGTCTTCGGGGGGGAGGCCTCTGATCAGGGCCGGTAGGTCTGTAATCCTGGAATCTGTCATCCTGCTCCTCTGCTGGTCCCGGGTGCGACGCGGCACATTATGCAGACTCCGCGGTGCGGCCGTGCGCCCCAGGCTTCCCGCTTAAGGAACCGGAGGACCTCCACCCAAGATGCCCCCGATCACCATCAGCGCGAAACTGCAGATCACAAAGAGGCCGGCCCAGGCACGCAGGATGCCGGCGAGCGTCGCCTGCTCCTCGGGCTTGAGCTCAGCCAGGGAGCCGAAGTGGGCGCCCATCCCCTCGAGGACGCCGAACGGCGGGAAGGCCGCGAGGCCCGTTCGGGGGGCGTCGGTGAGGAATCACGACGAGCGAGATCCCCAACCCCACCAACCCCCACCGACGCCGCAAGGGCGAGCGGAAGAGGTGGGATTTTCAATCTTCCTTCTGCCGGGCGATGAAACCCTTCTCCCTCTCCACGGGCTACGCCCTCTGGCCGGCGCCCTGTTCGAGCCGCCGGTAGAGTGCCTCGCGGTCGATCATGCGCTCCACGTGGCCCTCCACCCCGAGCTTGAGCGCGGCGACCTCGTGGGCGAAGCGCACGCTCGTTGGCCAATCTTTGCCGTCCAGGTGCCCGACGAGCAGCGCCGACCAGAAGGCGTCGCGGGCGCCGGTGACGCTCTGGATGTCCACCCTGGGAAGGGGACCCACCCGCTCCACCGAGGTGCCGTCGGAGACGACGACCACGCCGCCGCTGCTCGTGATCACGACGACCCCCGCCCCGAGGTCGTGGAAGGCGTCGAGGCAGGCCTCCTCGAGCGCGGCGTCGTTCATGTTCGGGTCGAAGAGGCGCCTGGCGTCTTCGAGGGAGGGCTTGACTATTGTGACGTAGGGTAGGACTTCGGCCAGCACCTCCCAGGCCTCCTCCCGGTCTGGCCAGACGCGCGGGTCGTAGTTGGGGTCGAGGGAGACGACCTTGCCGAGCCGGGCCCCGAGCCTCATGGCCCTCCTCACGGCCAGCCGCTGCGGGTCGCGCGAGAGGGCGAAGGCTGAAGTGTGGACGACCTGCGCCCGCTCGACGAGCTCGTCGGGGACCTCCCTGATGTTCAGCAGCGAGTCGGCGCCCCGGTTGACCTGGAAGTCCGGGACGTTGACGGTCCTGGTAACAAAGGCGCTCGTGGTCGGCTCCCCCGGTGCGCGGTGGACGCCCTCCGTGGAGACACCATGCCGGCCGAGCTGGTCCTCGACGAACTCGCCGAAGTAGTCCGTGCCGACCTTTGTGATCACGGCGGAGCGACCGCCGAGCTTGGCGACGTAGACGGCGACGTTGGCCGGCTGGCCGCCAAGGTAACGCGAGAACCTGTCGGCGGTCCTGAGCGAGATCCTGAACTCGTGCGAGATAAAGTCAACGAGCGACTCCCCGACCGCGAGCACGTCGAGCCCGAAGTACAACCCGTCTAGCGTTTCGAGCGAAGCCCCGTCATCCGAGCCAGGGTCGGTGAAGTACGCAGGAATCTCCAGCCTGGACTTGGGCGAGGGGAAGTTATACGGAGATGTGTCCGAATCGTTTGCCGCGCCCGTTATGGCGTCCAGGTATCCCTCCGCGGTGCGCTCCCAGGTGTACTTTGCCAGCACGCGCCCGTAGCCGGCTTCGGCGAAGCGGCGCCAGCGGTCGGCGTTGCCCGCGAGGGAATAGAGGCCCGCCGCGACCTCCTCGGGGTCGCCCGGGTCGACGAGGACGCCGTACTCTTCGTCCCCCTCGCGCAGGGACTCGCTCGGCCCCCCGTTCTTCGTGACGACCGCCGGCAGGCCCGCCGCCAGCGCCTCCAGCGGCGCGAGCCCGAACGGCTCGTAGTTGGCCGTGAGCGCGAAGACCGAGCGACGTTCGGAGAGGAAGCGGTAGGCGGCTGCGAGGCGTCGTTGTCCCCTGATGGCGAACATGGAGACCATGCCCCGCATCTCCGCCCGGTCTATCGTACCCATGATGCCGTCTAGCACGGCCCGCTCGCCGTCGTCGGCGTCCCGGTAGTCCTCAAGCGGGTTCTCCATGTTGCCCGTGAGGATGACCAGGTTCGCGCTCTCGCGCAGGGTCGGGCTGCTGGCGAAGGCCTCGACGAGCGAGATGTGGTTCTTTTTCGGGTCGAGCCGGCTCGAGGCGACGACGCATGGCAGACTCAGGCGGTCGGGGGCGAGGTCGCGCTCCAGGCAGGCCCGGACGTGCTCGCGGACGGCGCCCTCGTCATCCGTGCGGGAGTTCTTATCGAAGATGTGCATGGCGACGCCCGGGGGTACGGCCGTGAAGCGGGCCCCGTCGGTCGGGTCCACGGCCCCGCGGTAGGCGTTGTGGGTGTACTGAACGAAGCGCTCCTGGCCCGTGCTGGTGACGTTGACCCGCGAGCGGTTCATCGCCAGCCGCTCGGCAACGATGCGCTTGGAGAAGTGGTACTTCTCGTCGGTCTCCGCGACGTCGCGGCGGCGCACGCCCATCTTGTCCATCTTCTGGGCGCCAAGAGAGTGGGCCGTAAAGCTGAACGGGATGCCGGTCCTCTCCTCGAAAAGCGCGGCGCACAAACCCCCGTCACCGTAGTGCGAGGTAACGGCGTCTGGCAGGGAGCCCTCGCGTTCGTAAAAGGAGATCAGGTTAGGGACGAACTCCGTGCCAAGGTAAAGCCAGAGATCCTCCTTGGGCAGGAAGCGCTCCGGGCCACAGGGTATTCGGAGAACTCTCACGTTCGGGGCCTCGGGGTAGGCGTCGGTCGGGGCTTCGAACTCCGGCCAGGCCGGGTCGATGATCTGCCGCGTCACGATATCCACCTTGTGTCCGAGGTTGCCCATCGCGAGCGCCAGCTCCTTGACGTAGACGAGCTGACCGCCGAAGTCTGGGTGGGCGGTCCAGTAGGAGTCCTCGGGGTCGAAGTTGCCTTGCGGGTTGATAAACGCTACGTGCATCCGCCCATCCTCTCTGTCGTTACCCTGCCGGATGTTCTGGTTGGGGCTCCCAGTTGTCCAGGCGTGGGAGCTCTGCCGGGGCCGGTTGCCGGGCGAAGTCGGGGATCGGGAAAGAGAGGTCCCCGCCCCGCTCTCCCCGCCGGGCCTCCTCCGCCAGCCGCAGGTAGCCTTCTGCGGTGCGGCGCCAGTTGTAGAGGTCGTGGGACCTTTCGAGGGCCCGGTCGGCGTAGGCCTTCCAGGTCTCGCGGTCAGAGAGGAGGCGGAGCAGCTTCGCGGCGATGTCTTCGGGATCCCGGGGGTCTGCCAGGAGGCCGGCCTGACCTCCGTCGGTCGTCTCCTGCGGGCCGCCGTTCTGCGTGACGACCACGGGGAGGCCGACGGCCATCGCCTCCACGACCGTCATGCCGAAGGGCTCGTACTCGGCGGGGAGGCAGAAGACGCCGCCCGTGTCGGCGCCCCAGCGGTAGAGGGCGGCAAGCGCCGTCTGCCCCGAGAGGCCAAAGGCAGATATGCCGCCCCAGAGGTCCGAGCGGTCAACGGCCGAGATCAGGGCGTTCAGGATGGGCCGCTCCTCTTCCGAAGCGCCGCCGGGCTCGCGCAAAGGGTCGTCGAGGCCGCGCGTGATCATGACCAGGTTAGCCTGCCCCCTGAGCTCGTCGCTTCCGGCGAAGGCCTCTACGAGTGCCAGATGATTCTTCTTCGGGTCGAGCCGGCTCCAGGCGATGACGGCCGGCAAGTCCCGCCTCTCGGGGTCGATGTCCCGTTCGTGGGCGGCCTGGATGCTCTCGCGCGTCTCCTCCTCTTGTTCGCCCCGCGCGTCGGGATCGAAGATGTCGAGGTTGACGCCGGGCGGGATCACGACGAAGCGCCCGTCGTCCCGGACGTCCACCGCGCCGCGGTAGGCCGGGTGGTCGTACTGCTCGCGGCGCTCGGCTTCGCTGTTGGCGACGATGGCGGCCGAGCGGGCCATCGCCACGCGCTCTGCCCTGATCCTCGCCCCAAAGTTGTACCGGGCGTCCGCCGCCGGCAGGTCGTCCTCGTCTTTCAGGAGGGGGTCCAGTTTCCAGGCGCCCAGCGAATGTCCGGTAAAGGTGAACGGGACGCCCGAAGCCTCCTCCAACAACGCCGCCGCGAGGCCGCCGTCCGCGTAGTGGCCGGTCCAGAAATCAGGCCACGAGCCCTCCTCCCGGTAGTGCCGGGCCACGCCCTCCACCCACTCGCCCAAGTAGGGCCAGAGATCCTCTTTAGGCAGGAAACGCTCCGGGCCGCAGGGAATACGGAGTATCCGTACGTTCTCGTGGCCCGGATAGGCGTCGGTCGGGGCCTCGAACTCCGGCCAGTCCGGGTCGGTCACGCGGCGGGTCAGGATGTCCGCGTGGTGGCCCATCTGGCCGAGCAGGCGGGCCACCTCCCGGACGTAAACGAGTTGGCCGCCAAAGTCCGGGTGGGATGCCAGGTAGCTGTTGTGCGGGTCGAAGTTCCCTTGCGGGTTCAGGAATGCGACGCGCATCCGGCCGTCCTCAGCTTTCCTGCGGTTTCTTTTTCTCTTTTCCGCCCATCTCATTGTCCACGCAGGCGTAGATCTCATCGCGGTCTATATCGGCGGGGAGGGGGCCCTTGGTCGTGAGCTTGCGCTCGACGATCTCGCGTGCGAACAGGACGGAGCGCTCGACCTCGTTTCCGTCCAGGAGGGCGGTCAAAAAGCCTGCCCAGAACGAGTCACCGGCGCCGGTGGCGTCGACGACGTCGACGGGCCGGGCTGGGACGTGGGCCGTGATCTTGCCGTTCTCGGAGACCAGGTTCCCCTCCCCGCCCATCGTGAAGATGACGGTCTCGGGGCCGAGGTCGTGGAACATCTCGATGTACTGCTCCGGCTCGTAGTCCGGGCCGAAGACCCGGCGGGCGTCGTCGGCGGAGGGCTTGGTCACGTTCACGTGCTTGTAGGCCTCACGGATCACACCCTGCGCCTCCTTGTAATCAGGCCACACGCGCCGGCTGTAGTTCGGGTCGAGAGAGACGATCTTGCCCATGCCCTGCGCCTTACGAAAAGCCTCTATCACGGCCGAGCGGCACGGCTCGCGCGAGAGGGCGAAGGTCGAGGAGTGGACGACCTTCGCGCGGGCTATGGCCTCCTCGGGGATCTCCTTCGACTCCAGCAGGTAGTCGCCGATGCGGAACTCCTCGAAGTCCGGGGTGGTCGAGGTTGAGGAGACGAAGATCACGGTCGTGTTCGTTCTGTGGTCCATCTGCAAATAATCGGTAACGACACCGTGTCGCTGTAGCTCGCTCTTCAGGAACTTCCCGAACGCCCCGATGCCGGTCTTGGCGATCACCGCCGACCGCCCCCCGAGCTTGGAGACGTAGACGGCGATGTTCGCCGGAGACCCCCCGAGGTAACGGCGAAAGCTGGTCGCGTTGCTCAGGGTGTCGGTCTTCTCCGCAGAGATGAAGTCCACCACCATCTCCCCGATGGTCAGGACGTCCAGGTGCTGCTCGGAGTAATCCATAGCGCGTAGGTTACTCTACCTGCCCCGCCCGTACAGAGGGATGCCGGGACCGGATGCCCCGGACGGCGTACTCATCAGGCCCCGCAGGTGCCGCCCTCGTGCCGCAATCCCTCACGCAGGAGCCCAAGCAGCCGGACGAGCTCGCGCCGGTCCTCCTCGGAGAGCCCGACGAATAGCTCCGCCACCGCCCCGCGGTGCTTGTCGTACAGGGTATCCATCGTGTGCGCGCCCTCGTCGGTCAGCTCTATGACGGTCGCCCGCCGGTCGGTGGGATGGGGGAGCCGCCTGACGAGGCCCTCTTCTTCGAGGGCGTCCACCAGGGCGGTGATGTTACGTCGCGTGACCCCGAGCTCGTCGCTGATGCCGCTCATGATCTTGGGCCCCCCGCAGTGCAAAGCCCCGAGCAACCGCATCCGCGCGTAGCTTACGCCCGGCTCCTGCATCCGCGAGCGGACCCACTTCATGTACGCCGGACCAAAAGCGGCGAACTCGTCCACCAGCCGCAGGGAGAGATCTCCCACAGCCCCCGAGCTCACCGTCTCCACGTTCCACCCCGCACGAAACTCATACTACCAACTCCTTTGACCGCATCTTACTGTTGACGTTCATTGTTGTCAATGTTATTGTGAATAGATACATCATAGTTGGATGTACCGGGTATCCGGCTTGGCGGGAAAGGAGACTGGGGTGGCGGCTTTATCGGGTGGCGGGGTTGCGAGTAGTGGGGTTTCGTTGGGGCGGTTAGCGCGGGTTGGGGTAGTTGCGGTCGCGGTGGCGGTCGTGACGAACGTTTTGATCCGAACGGTGGCGGTACCGGTGTTCGGTATCGGGGAAGGCTTCCTGCCGCTGGGCGTGGGGCCGACGGTATTGTTCACCGTCTGGGGGATGTTGGGCGCGGTGGTGGCCTTCGGCCTGATCTTGCGTTTCGCGAGGCGTCCGGTTCGGCTATTCCGGAGGGTTGCGCTGGTGGTGCTCCTGATCTCGCTGGTGCCAGACGTCTTGATGCTGTTCTCAGGCTCGATGCCGGGCGCGACCGTCGCCGGGGTCGTCACGCTGATGGTGGAGCACGTCGCCTCCTGGGCGGTCGCCGTCGGGGTGCTAACCACGCTCGTCGGGGAAGAGTGATCCCCGCGTCCGGCACGGTGGTGTGGGAGAGACGCGCAACGAACGCGGGAAGGTGGCCCCGGTTACGGACATCCGGCGTGGTGGGGTCGAAACTCGGGGCTGGCGTTCATGGTCGGGGTATAGACTTATGGCGTCCGCAAACTTTAGATACGAAGAGGAGCAGGTTTGGATAATCCCGGCATGGGCGGAAAGGTGGCGCTGGTCACGGGCGGGACCTCCGGCATCGGCAAGGCCACGGCGATGGCGCTGGCCGCGATGGGGGCCGACGTCGTCGTGGTCGGGCGCGACCCGGAGCGGGGGGAGAAGGCGGCGGCGGAGATCCGGGCCCAGACCGGAAGCCGGGTGGACCTTGCGCTCGCGGATCTCTCCTCGCAGGCGGAGGTGCGCTCGCTCGCCGAGGAATTCCGACGCCGCTACGACAGGCTCGACGTGCTCGTCAACAACGCCGGGCTCGTGCAGAGCAAGAGAACCGAGACTCCGGACGGCATCGAGACGACCTTCGCCATAAACCACCTGGCGCCCTTCCTGCTCACGAACCTGCTGCTGGACATGCTCGAGAAGAGCGCGCCGAGCAGGGTCGTCACCGTCTCCTCCGAGGCCGAGCGGTGGGGCAACATCGACTTCGACGATTTGCAATCCAAGAAGCGGTACCGGGGTTTCCCGGTCTACGGGATGACCAAGCTCGCCAACATCATGTTCACCTACGAGCTCGCGGAGCGGCTCAAGGGGACGGGTGTCACGGCCACCTGCATGCATCCGGGGGCTGTCAACACCAGGTTCGGTACGAACAACTCGGGGCCGTTTACGATCCTGTTCCGGCTCTTCAAGCCGTTCATGAGAGCGCCAGAGCAAGGGGCCGACAC
>JACDFX010000463.1 GCA_013815575.1 Rubrobacter sp. | reverse complement strand
CCCCTACTCCCTATCCGAGGCGACCATCTACTACCCGGAGATGCGCGACGAGGTGCGCCAGACGGCGAACGAGGAGGCGCGCGAGAAGCTCGCGGCCGAGGTCGAGAAGATCGGGGCCACGCGCGGGATCGCGGGGTCGCACGCCCGCATAGGACACCCCGACGCGGAGATCTCGCACCTCGCGGAGGAGATAGGCGCCGGCCTGATCGTCATGGGCAGCCGGGGCCTCGGCCCTGTAAGGCGTCTCCTCGTGGGCAGCGTCTCGAACAGCGTCGTCCGCCACGCCCACGGCCCGGTGCTCGTCGTGCGCGACGGCGGTGACGCGCTCCCGGAGAGGATCCTGCTCGCCGTGGACGGCTCGGAGGAGTCGGGCCTGGCCGTGCGGGCCGCGGCCGAGCTCTCCGCCAGGACGGGCGCGGAGGTCCACGTAGCCCACGTGCTGCCCTCGCCCGAGCGGATGTACGGTCCCCACTTCTACTCCGCGGACATTAAAGGCTCCCTGCTCGAACGGGTCGAGAGGGATGCCCGCGAGTTCCTCGAGAGGCAGGCCGAGAAGATCTCGTCCCTCGACGGCAAGGTCGGGGGAACGCACGTGGTCTCCGGTAACGCGCCCGCCGAGATCGTCAAGCTCGCCGAGGAACTCAACACCGGCCTGACCGTCCTCGGCAGCCGGGGCCTTGGCGGCGTGCGGCGGGCGCTGATGGGGAGCGTCTCGGACTCGGTGGTCCGCCACGCCCACAACCCCGTCCTCGTCGTGCGCGAAAACCAGGGCCAGAACGGGTAGCATCGTCCGCCGGTACGGCCCCTCGCCACCCGCTTCGCGGAACTCGACGAGGCCACCGGCGAGGCCACTAGGGCGATCCAAGAGCACCCGTGAAGGGCCTCGTCCCCGTACGTGGGCGAGGCCCCTCCGGTCAGCTGTTGGCGGCTGCCCGCTGGGCGCGGCGGCGGGGGGAGGCGAGGGTCATGCCCAGGATGACGCACCCCGAGACGACCATCACGAGGCCCCACCAGAAGTTGATGTTGAAGTCCAGGCTCCCCTCGGACGCCTGGTCGGGCGAGATGAGGCCTGTCATGACGAGGGTGACGCCGAAGATCAGGACGATGGCGGCTATGTAGAAGCCTATTGCCATCGAGTGGTTCGTGCCGGAGTGCTCCGGCACCCTCTCCTCTTCCCCGTACTCACGGTGTTCGGACATGCTCTCCTCCTAGAAAAAGTAGATGTTGAGCGCGATGGTCATGGCGAGCACGATGACCGCGAGGATCCACGGTTTCTTGTACCAGGGCTGCTCCACGACCTCCTTCTGGTCGGTCAAACCCCACACGATGCCGCGCAGCTCCGATTCGGGTTTGGGCTGGGTGACGAGGGAGACCGCAACCGTCACGGTGACGCACGCGACCCAGGCCCAAATGGCGCGGTACATGGAGGCCCCAACTGAGCTGTCCAGCGAGATGAGGTACAGGATCACGCCGGTCGCCGTCCCCGTAAAGAGCCCGAAGAAACCGCCCCAGCCCGTCGAACGCCGCCAGAACATCCCGAGCAGGAACGTCCCGAACAGCGGCGCCAGGAAGATGCCGTGCAGGAGCTGTACGTAGTCGATGATGCTCGCGAAGCCGAGCACCAGGTACGCCGCGAGCACGCTAAAGGCGACGCCCGCCACGGTGGCGATGCGGCCCACGTTGAGGTAGTGGCGGTCGGGGGCGTCACGGTTGATGTACGCCTTGTAGATGTCGTAGGTCCAGACGGTGTTGAAGGCCGTCACGTTGCCAGCCATCCCGCTCATAAACGCCGCGAGGAGCGCCGTCAGGCCGACACCTAGCATCCCGGTGGGGAAATAGTAGGCCATCGCGTAGGGGACGGCCATGTTGTAGTTGTCCTCGCCGAGGTTCGGGAGGATGGAGAGGATGATCAGGCCGGGGAAGATCGCGAGCACGCCGTACATCAGCTTCGGGAACGCCGCGATGAGCGGGGTCCTCTGCGCCGCGGCCTCGTCCTCGGCGGCCAGGGCTCGCTGGACCACCAGAAAGTCCGTGCACCAGTAGCCGAAGCTCTGCACGAACCCGAGGCCGAATACGATGGCGAACCATTGCACGGCCATCGGGTTGTCCGTCGAGCCCGTGTTGGACCACGCGTGGAAAAAGTCCGCCCGGCCTATGGACTCCTGCAGGCCGGAGAGGCCGCCCACGTCTATCAGGCCGAAGATCACGAGCGGCACCAGCCCGAGCGTGATCAGGAAGAACTGCAAAACCTCGTTGTAGATCGAGGAGGAGAGGCCGCCTAAAGTCACGTACCCGAGCACTATCCCCGCGGACAAGACGATGCTCGCCGTGAGCGACCAGCCGAGGAGCAACTGGAAGACTATCGCCATCGCGTACATGTTTATGCCGGAGAGCAGGACCATAAAGATGGCGAACAGGATGGCGTTGAACCCGCGCGTCGCCTCGTTGTAGCGGAGCTTCAGGAAGCCAGGGACGGAGTGGACCCGGCTCGCGTAGTAGAAGGGGATCATGAACAGGGCCACGAAGACCATCGCCGGGATTGCGCCGATCCAGTAGTAGTG
>JACDFX010000462.1 GCA_013815575.1 Rubrobacter sp. | reverse complement strand
GCGAATCGCTCACCCCTCTGTTTGGAGGCCCGGGACGAGCACGACCTTGCCGCTGGCCTTGCCCGAGACGAGAAGCCCGAGCGCCTCTGACGCCTTCTCCAACGGCATCCGGCGTGCGACGTGCGCCTTGAACTTCCCTTCGGCGAGAAGTGAGAGCACGGTCGAGAGATCCCGCTGAAAAAGCTTGGGCCAACGCTGGACGTAGTAGAACGTCGCCCGTTTGCCGTTGGGCAGGACGCTCCACAGCAGGACCCGGCCCATGATCGTCAGGTAGGGCTTCAGCCAGTGCCCGGTCTCGTTCAGCGTGGACGCCGAGCCGTAGGTAACCAGCGTCCCGCCCCGACGGAGCACGCGCCACGAGTCCACCAGCCCCGGCCCGCCGACATGGTCGAACACGGCGTCCACCCCTTCGGGGGCTATCTCGCGCACCCTTTCTGGCACGCTCTCGTTCTTGTAGTCGACGGGTATTGCGCCGAGATCCCGCACTAGAGCGTGCTTGGAGGCCGAGGCGGTCCCGATGACTTCCGCACCGGCCAGCCGCGCGAGTTGCACGAGGAGCGTACCCACGCCGCCCGAAGCTCCGTGCACGAGCACGGTCTGTCCGGGCCGCACCCTCGCCGCGCGATAAACCATCTGCCAGGCCGTCACCCCGTTGGTGACGGCAGCCACCGCCTCCGCGGGGTCGAGCCCGTCTGGTACCAGCGCGAGGTCCTTCGCGTCGAGCGTCACGCGGTCGGCCCATGCTCCGGTTTGCGTCAGGGCGGCCACCCTTTGCCCGATCATCCCCTGGTCGACGCCCTCGCCGATCTCTTCCACCGTACCCACCAGATCGTAGCCAGGCACGAAGGGAAACTTGGGCTGACCGAAGTAGCGCCCCTTGAGCATCTGCACCTCGGCGAAGGAGACGCCCGCCGCCTCGACCCGGACCGTGGCCTGCCCGGGCTTCAGGGTACCCTGCTCCCGCGCCACCACCGTGAGCACCTCCGGATCGCCCTTGTGCGGCATCATTATCTTGGTGCCCGTAGTCGCTCCGGTCTCGTTCATCTTCGTCATCATCAGTAATCCTTTCGGTGACGTGATCTGGGAACTTGCCTGACTATCGTGCCTGCCCGGGGGCCTTTAAGCGTTGCCCGGGCTTAAAGCCAAAGCGCTGCCCGTTCGCGGACCCGGTCGCAGGCCGAGCAGTACCGACACGGCGACGGCAACCGGAACGATGTTGAGGAGGGCGGCGACGGCGAACGCGGCGAGGTTGCCACCGGCGATCAGGCCCCACACCGGCGGGATCATGAACGCCACGGAGAACCCCGCGGCGGGTGCGAGGAACTTCACCAGTGCCCGCGGATCGTAGGAGCGGTACGACATGTAGAGGCCATACGTGTTGCCCAACACCGCCGGCACGCTCGCCATCAACACCTTCCCGAGGCCGAACGCGGGGACCTCACCCGACGCTCCGAAAAACGACGGGGCGGCGTTGGCAATTAGCATGTCAAGCGTGAGGGCTATCGCCGACAGGACCAGACCTACCAGGACCACGGCGGCCCCAAGTATGTCGCCACTTTCATTGAACGTAATGCGATTCACAAACACTATCTCCTCGACTCCGAGCGATCCGCGTCGGATCGCCGTTGTTCGTCTACTTTCTACAAACTTCTACCTTCTACCATCACGTAATAAAGTCGCCTGGTCCCACTTCACCGAAACCCTCTGCATCTGAAACACCTCCTCTCAATTGTGTAACTTTTTAACAACGTCCATTTATATAACTAAGTTAAGTGAGGATCAAAAAAGGGGTATCCACCTCCTAGCCGCCTTTCCAGGCCGCGAGGAGGTCGCTGGCGGCCTGTTCGGCGAGCCTTCGGGCCTCCTGTTGGCCGCCGGGGATCCGCCCGACCATTGCGAGGGCCGCGAGGCCGTGCACGGTGGCCCATAGCAGCACCACCTTGCCTCCGACGTCGTCCGTCTTACCGCCGCTATTTCTAAGGATCCCCTCCACCACCCCTCCCACCGAGTCGGCTATCTTCTCGCCCTCCTTGCTCGTCTCGGCGGCGGAGAAGGGCACGCTGCCCAGGCCGTACATGACCTGGTAGAGGTCCGGGGACCTGAAGGCGAAGTCCATCCAGGCGCGGCCGATGCCGAGTAGCGCCTCCTCCGGATCTTTCGCAGCCCTCACGGCGGACTCTATGGCTTCGAGTTGCTCCGCGTAGCCCGTCCGCATTAGATCCAGCAGGATCTCGTCCTTCGAGTCGAAGTACTCGTAGATCACCGGCGGGCTGTACTCGATGAGGGCGGCTATCTTGCGGATCGTCACCGCCTTCCAACCCTCCTCCGAGGCGATCTCACGCGCCGCGGCCAGGATGCCGCTCTTGAGCTCCTGCCTCTGCCTCTGCTTTCGTTCCTTGATGCCCAAGACTCTACTACCTCCTATCTATGAACGTAGTTCTAACGCAGTTAACAAATCCTGTCAAAGCGGTAACTCGAGGGCGTGCGTCGGACGGTTCTAAACGTAGGATCCTGCGCGGCTGCTACCTATACTCCAAACCCGCCTGGGCAAAGGTACTGAGGGT
>JACDFX010000461.1 GCA_013815575.1 Rubrobacter sp. | reverse complement strand
GCTCTGCGGCTGCGGCAGGCCGGCCCGCGAGTGCCCGTTCTGGGGACCCGTCTTCGACGAGGAGTTCGGCGGCCGTAACGAAGAGCTCGCACGCGAGATGATGCGCCTTCAGTATTCCGGCGCCCGAACCCGCCACATACCGCTGATGCTTACCGCGGGTGGCACGGAGAAGGTGCGGGCGCGCCTCGGCAAGTTCCTGGACAACACGGGGCGGCTCTACGGGGCGATCCGCTCCTTCTCCGGCAGCCGCGTTGTCGTGGATACCTCCAAAGAACCCGCCTACGGCTACGCCCTCGGCATGGTCCCCGGCATCGACCTGCGTGTCCTGCACCTGGTCCGCGACCCCCGCGCCGCCGCCTACTCCTGGGCCAAAAAGAAGCGCCAGCCCGACAGCGCCGACCGGGAGTTCATGCACCAGAAGACCCCGACGCAGAGCGCCGTCCTGTGGGACGCGTGGAACGCCGCCATAGAGGCCCTCTGGCGCCGGACCCCGGAGAAGTACCTTCGCCTCCGCTACGAGGACTTTATAGCCGACCCGAGGACCAGCTTCGAGGCCATGCTGAAGCTTCTCGGGGAGGAGGGCGCGGAGTTGCCGCTCGTCGGAGAGCGCGAGGTCAAGCTCGGCATCAGCCACACCGTCTCGGGCAACCCCAACCGCTTCGACACGGGGGCCGTCGAGCTCAAACAGGACCGGGCGTGGACCGAGAAGATGAGCACCCGCGATCAGAGGTTGGTCACGGCCCTGACCGTGCCGCTTCTCAAGCGCTACCACTATCCGCTGGCGTAGCCGCTGATCCATCGCGGGCCGTTGCGGATGGCGCCAGGGGCGGTTACCTTTGGATGATGGCCGGTCTGAACGACGATTTCGAAGAACTCCGTGAATTGCTCTTCAGGGCCCGAGAGCGTTACAAGTCGGCGCGCGCGACGGTCCTGGACGCGGTCTACGCGGACGTGGCGGAGAAGGCCAACCGAAGCTACGTAGACTGGCGTTTCGCGCAAATGGGCGGCTTCGGGATGGAGCGCGAAGGCGGAGGCGAGTGGCGGAGGCGACCGAGGGAGGACTTCTATCGGGCTTACGAGCACTCCGAGCGGGCAGGCCGCCTCCGGCACGAGCGCCCCGACCACTGGCGCGAAGAGTGGCACACCCCTGATGGTTCGATGCTCCGTTGCGTGGTGTTCGGCGGCGCGAGGGGGCCGCGGTGGGTCTACGAGCCTCCGGGGACGGCCGTCTACCACCCCCCCGGCGTGGAAGAATGGTCCCGTCAGGACCCCTACACGGCCCTCTCCTTCATGCTCGACCCTTCGGAGGATCTCTCTTCTCATACGCCCTTGTCGATGACGCGACTGTTCACAAAACGGGTCGGAGGACGACCGTGGCAGGTAGGGAGGCCGTGGAGGTGCGCGTCGTCACCGTCTCGTGGGGCTACCCGCCGGCTATCTTCCACGGCTACGATGCTTCGATGGAGGGAACCACCGACCACGTGCTTCTTGTGGACGTGGAGGTAGGGACGCTGCTGCGCGTGGCGGCGAGGCTTGACGGTAGAGAGTTCCGCATCGCTGAACTTACAGAGATCTCCTACGATGAACCGTTCTCGCAGGACACCTTCCGGCTGGAGTTGCCCGGCGTCGAGTTCAAGTAGTGGGGCCAGCCGGGTTTCCCAGGGGCGTAATCCCTTACCCGGGCGGTCTTCCTACTTTTTGGGCTTCCGGCCGATGCTGACCATCTCGGGCTGGACGCCTTCGGCCGGGCCGTCGCCGAGTTCCTGGTCCTTGTACTGGTAGACGCCGCGGCAGGTGTGGCCGCCGGTGGTTCGCTTCTCGGTGTAGGACAGCTTTACGTTCGGGTTTATGGCCTCGACCATTGCCTTCTCGTAGGTGGAGAAGGCGGCGCAGGGCTTCACGTCCCAGCCGGGGACGCCGTCGTGGCCCATGCCGCCGAACCAGGGGCAGCGGTCGGCGTTTATGACGTACTCGCCGTTCTTGGTCTCGGTCAGCGTGATCTCGATGTCGAAGAAGCGGTTGGCGAGCATGACCACGTCCACGGAGTCCTTCATCGTGGTGACGTTCAGTTGCTCGCGCAGGTCGCCGCCCTGCTTCTGGCCGATGCGGCTCATGGCGAGCTTGCCGACCTTCTGGCCGTCGTAGCCGAGGTCGTCGGCGGCCCGGATCATCTCGTCCAGGATCACGCCCGTACCGGCGCTCGCCGCCTTCCACTTGTACCACGTAGGCCCCGGCAGCCCGAGCTTCATCGCCCACCTCGCCAGGAACAGCGGTAGACGGGGCAGACCGTACACTTCGAGCCATTTCATAGAGAAGGTTCCTCTCTCCGTTTCCGACGAACCCCCATTATACCCGCGCCCGACAGACATCTCCCCTTTGCCTTACCATTGGGCAGCCCGCCCCGACGAACGGAGAGCCCGCGCGTATGCCCGTACGCAACCCGGAGCCGCTTAGAACCCTCGCCCTCCTCCTCTCCCTGATCCCACACCGCCCCCACGAGTTCCTCGACCGCGCCGCCGGCTACGCCGACCTCGGCCTCGAGCGCCTCTCCGGCACGCTGCCAAC
>JACDFX010000460.1 GCA_013815575.1 Rubrobacter sp. | reverse complement strand
ACGACGCCCATGCGCGTGAGGTCGAGCTCCTCGCGGGAGGAGATCCAGGCCAGTACCTCGTCGGCTTCGTCCACCGTGTCGTCGAGTGCGTCGTTAAAGAGGGCGTCGCGGTACTCGGCTAGGCGCCCGTCAAAGTCCTGGGGGGCTCGTTCGCCGTGGAAGGCGGCTTCGGGGAGGACGGCCGCGACGCCGGAGTCGGCCAGGGGGAGGGCGAGGCGGAGCAGGTCGTCCGTGTTGCGGCCGGAGAAACGGTGGTAGATCACCACGACCGGTGACGGCCCGGAAGCCCGCGCAGGCCGCACGGACACGAGCGGCACCCCGTTGGCGAACCAGCGCTCGATCCGATACTCACCCGTGCCCCTGAGCATCAAACCTCCCGTTCAAAATTCTCTGCACGGACCCTAACGGTGCTTCTACCCACCGTCTCATCCGTGTCCGGCAAAAGAAGAGCCGCCGCGACGTTTCTGCGGCGGCTCTTGCAGCGGGGAAGCTCCGCGTTTTTACCGGGTTAGTTTATGATGCCCGCGTCTTCCAGGTGCCCCTGGGCGACGTCTTCCGGGTCCTCCTGCTCGAGGTCCACCGCGCCGTTGAGCTCGCGCATCTTGTCTGCGTCGAGGCTGGCGGAGACTTCGTTCAGGATCTTCTCGGCGTCGGGATTCTTGTCAAGGAACTCCTGGGTGATGACCGGGGCCGGGTAGTACCACGGCCAGATCAACTTGGGGTCCTCTATGACCTTCAGCTCGGGGGAGGCGAGCTGGCCGTCGGTGGTGAACCCGATGCCGACATCGGCCTCGTCGTCGGCCAGGGCCTTGTAGCGGATGCCGAGGTCGTTGACGATCTTGATCTCCTCGAAATCGAGCTGCGGGTAGTTCTCCTTCATGTTGTCGTAGCCGTCCGAGCGGTTCTGGAACTCGGAGTACGAGGAGAACACGAGCTGGTCTGACTCCGCCGCGAGGTCGTCGAGGTTCTCTATGCCCATCTCGTCGGCCGTCTTGCTCAACATCACGATGCCGTAGTTGTTGTTGAACGGCGCCGGCTTGAGCATCTGCATCGGGGTGTCTTTGCGGTTCTTGTAGAACTCGGCGACCTGCTTGTAGGTCTCCTTTTCGGTCTTCGGATACGAATCGGGCGGCTTCTTCAGGATCGCGACGTAGGCCGTGCCCGTGTACTCGGGGTACACGTCGATGGTGCCGTCCTGGAGGGACTTGTCCATGACCTGCTCGGAGCCGAGGTCCAGCTTGCGCTCGACGTTGTAATCCGCTTCCTCGAAGGCCTGGGCGTACATCTCGCCGAGGAGTATCTGCTCGGTGAACGCCTTCGAGCTAACGGTGATGCTCGGGCTGCTGCTGCTGTCGCCGCCACCGCTACCGCCGCCGCTACCGCCGCCGCAAGCCGCCGCGGTAGACACCAGGGCGGCGACCAGCATGGCCGTTACCGCCCGGATCAACAAGGTCTTGTTCTTCACTCTATCTCCCGTCATTTGGTTGCTCTACCTCTCTTCTGGGCTATGCGAAGCCCCTTCGGGGTAAACGTGCGCTCCAGCGTGGCGAAGCCGAGCTCGGTGATGATCGCCAGGATCCCAACGGTGATTGCCCCGGCGAGTGCTATGGCGGAGCTGTTGCGCTGGTACCCCTCGACTATGTAGTCGCCCAGGCCGCCCCCGCCGATAAACGTAGCCAGGGTCACGCTCGCCACCACCAGAACCGCCGACGTCCGGATGCCGGCGAAGATGATGGGCGCGGCTATCGGGAGCTGTATGCCGGTTAGGACCTGGCGGCCCGAGAGCCCCATGCCCTTCGCTGAGTCCAGGATCTGCGCGCTCACCTGCCTCAGGCCGACGACCGCGTTTATCAGGATCGGCGGTACGGCGAGGAGCGTAAGCGCGAACAGCGCGCTGTCGAACCCGAGACCGAAGAGCGGGAACATCAAGACCAGCACGGCGAGCGAAGGCACCGCGCGCCCGACGTTGCCGATGTTGATGGCGACCGTGGACGCCGTGTCCGAGCGGTGCACGAGCACGGCTACGGGTATGGCGATCAGGATGCCGAAGAGCGTGGCCAAGACCACATACTCGATGTGGATAATCAGGTTCTCGATAAAGTCCGGGCGTTGCAAGACTCCCATAAATTCGCTCATCCTACGTCGCCCCCCCCGCCCGGCGCGACCACGGGCTCAACAGCCGTTCCATTCCGACGAACAGCAGGTCGGCCCCGACAGCGAGTATGGTAGCCAGGACCGCCCCGGTGACATACAGCGTCGGGAAGTCGCGGCTGACGCCGTCGAAGATCAGGTCCCCGAGCCCTCCGGCCCCGATGTACGAGCCGATGACCGCGATGCCGATGACCGTGACGATGGCTATGCGCATCCCGGCCACGATCACCGGCAGCGCCAGCGGCAGCTCGACCCTCCAGAGTATCTGCCGATCCGTCAACCCCATGCCGCGCGCGGCGTCTTTGGTCTCCGGCGGCACGGAATCCAGGCCCGTCACCACGTTGCGGATAAGGACGAGCAGCGAGTAGAGCACGAGCGCTATGATCGCCGGCGTTACGCCGACGCTGAAACCGACGATGAACAAC
>JACDFX010000459.1 GCA_013815575.1 Rubrobacter sp. | reverse complement strand
CGTGGCCGAACGGCTGGCCCGGGCGGGCGCGGCGGTGACGGTGCTGGACCTCGACGGCGAGGCAGCAGAGAAGGTCGCCGGCAGTATCGGCGGCGAGGCTTTGCAGGCCGATCTCTCGGATTACAGTGTGCTGAACTCCCTGGAGTTCGAGGCGGACATCGTGGTTAACAACGCGGGTCTGCAGCACGTCGCGGCCGTGGAGGAGTTCCCGCCCGAGAAGTTCTCGATGATCCTGCGGGTCATGCTGGAGGCGCCGTTCAGGATCGTGCAGAAGGCGCTGCCGGGGATGTACGAGAAGGGTTGGGGGCGGGTGGTAAACATCTCCTCCGTTCACGGCCTCGTGGCCTCGCCGTACAAGTCGGCGTACATCTCCGCCAAGCACGGCCTCGAAGGGTTCTCCAAGACGGTGGCGCTTGAGGGGGGGCCGAGGGGCGTGACCTCGAACTGCATCTGCCCCGCCTACGTGCGCACGCCGCTGGTCGAGAACCAGATAGCGGACCAGGCAAAGCGGCACGGGATCGCCGAGGACGAGGTCATAGAGAAGATCATGCTGACGGAGCCGGCCATCAAACGCCTGGTCGAACCGGGGGAGGTGGCCGAGCTCGCCGCCTTTCTCTGCACGCCCCAGGCGTCTTTTATTACCGGCGCGTCCCTGACGATGGACGGCGGGGCGACCGCGCACTGATGCGCCCGCATAGTGGATAGAGACCGCGGAGGAGAGGACTCGTATGACCGAAGCAGCCGAAGGAACACTCCTCTGGGAGCCCTCCCCCGAGCTCCGCAAGAACGCTGCTATTACCCGCTACATGGGGTGGCTCGAAAGGGAGGAGAACCTCTCCTTCGAGGACTACACCGCGCTCTGGGAGTGGTCCGTGACCGACATCGACGGCTTCTGGTCGAGCCTCTGGGAGTTCTTCGACATCCGGTCTTCAGAGCCCTACGAGGAGGTCCTGGGACGGCGGGAGATGCCGGGGGCGGAGTGGTTTCCGGGGGCGGAGTTGAACTACGCTGAGCACGTCTTCCGCAAAGCCGGAGAACGCCTCGACGAACCGGCCTTGATCCACGCGTCCGAGTTGCGCCCCCTGGGTGAGACATCCTGGCGCCAACTGGAGGGGAAGGTCGCCGCCGCCGCCGCCGGTCTTTCGGGGATGGGCGTGGGGCGCGGCGACCGGGTCGTGGCGTACCTGCCGAACGTGCCGGAGGCGGTCGTCGCCTTTCTGGCTTGCGCCTCCCTGGGCGCCGTCTGGTCGAGCGCCTCGCCGGACTTCGGGGCGGGCAGCGTGGTGGACCGTTTCAAGCAGATCGAGCCGAAGGTCCTCGTGGCCTGCGACGGCTACCGCTACGGTGGCAAGGACTTCGACAGGACCGACGTCGTCGCGAGGTTGCAGGGGGAGATCCCGACGCTCCAGAATACCGTCCTCCTCCCTTACCTCAACGGAGGGGCCGACGCCACAGCCCTCGACGGCGCCGTCCTCTGGAACGACCTGCTCTCCGCCAACGAGGGCGCGGAGCTTCGCTTCGAGCGCGTCCCCTTCGACCATCCCCTGTGGGTGCTCTACTCGTCGGGGACGACGGGGTTGCCGAAGGCCATCGTGCACAGCCAGGGCGGCATCCTGCTCGAACACCTCAAGAAGGCCAGCCTGCACATAGACCTCGGCCCCGGCGACCGCTTCTTCTGGTTCACGACGACGGGTTGGATGATGTGGAACCTGCTCGTCGGCGGCCTGCTCGCGGGGGCGACCGCCGTCCTCTACGATGGCAGCCCCGCCCACCCGGACATGAACGTCCTCTGGAGGCTTGCCGAAGAGACCGGCACGACCCACTTCGGGACCAGCGCGGGCTACCTCACCGGCTGCATGAAGGCGGAGATAGAACCGGGCCGAAACTTCGACCTCTCCGCGCTCAAGGGCGTCGGCTCGACCGGCTCGCCTCTCCCGCCCGAGGGCTTCGTCTGGGTCTACGAGCACGTCAAAGAGGACCTCTGGCTCTACTCGACCAGCGGCGGCACGGACCTGTGTACGGCCTTTGTCGGCGGCGTTCCGCTGGTGCCGGTCAGGGCCGGGGAGCTTCAAGCGCGGTCACTCGGGGCGGCCGTCCACGCCTTCGACCCGGACGGAAGGCCCGTGGTCGGCGAGGTGGGGGAGATGGTCCTTACCGGGCCCATGCCGTCGATGCCCGTCTTTCTCTGGAACGATCCCGAGGGGGAGCGGTACAGGGAGAGCTACTTCGACGTGTATCCTGGCGTGTGGCGTCACGGGGATTGGATCCTCATCAAAGAGCACGGCGGTTGCGTCATCTCCGGGCGCTCCGACTCGACCATAAACCGCGGCGGTGTGAGGATGGGAACCAGCGAGATCTACTCCGCCGTCGAAGGCGTCGAGGAGATAGCCGACAGCCTCGTCGTAGACATACCCAGGCCCGGCGGCGAGTCCTTCATGCCCCTCTTCGTCGTCCTGCAAGAAGGCATAGAGCTCGACGACGACCTCAAGAAAAAGATAAACAGGAGCATCCGCGGGCGGACCTCCCCGCGCCACGTCCCGAACGAGATCTTCGCCGTTCCCGACCTCCCAAAGACCCTCA
>JACDFX010000082.1 GCA_013815575.1 Rubrobacter sp. | reverse complement strand
AGACGGACCTGGAAGCGTTGAGTGAGGACCTGGTCTCGGTGGTCAACGAGACGATGCAACCCGCGCACGCGAGCCTGTGGCGCCGGGAGCCGGGGGGAGGGCGATGAGAGCCGCGCCTTCAGGACGAAGGGTGCTCTTCGCGCGGCTGGCGGCGGTGCTGGTGATCGTCTTCTACGTCGCGGGCATCGCCGCGAACGCCTGGCTGGACCGCCTCATCGGTCCGCGGAGCGGGGACCCGGTGGAAGACGCGATCGTCACCGTCGGGTTCGGGATGTTCGCGGTGGTGGGCGCCTTGCTGGTCGCCCGGCGGCCCGGTAACCCCATCGGCTGGATCTTGAGCGCGACCTCGCTGGTTGTCCTGGCCGCGGCGCTCGAAACATACGCGGCCTACGTGGTGGTCACCCGCGGCCGGCCCGACTGGCTCGCTATCGTGGGTGTCTGGGCCAATTCGTGGTACTGGTTCCTGTTCCTCGGGCTCGCCCTCGTGTACCTGCCGCTGCTCTTCCCCGACGGACGTCTACCTTCCCGCCGCTGGCTCCCGGTCGCCGTGGTGCCGGGGATCGCGCTCGCCGCCATGGTCGTCCTCGGGGCCCTCGTCGACACGCTCAGCGGCCAAGACATCGATTATCAGATCGAGAACCCCATCGGGATCGAGGGCCTGGCCCACGTCGAGGATATGCCGCTTGTTCTCGGCGTGCTGGGCGTTCCCCTCCTCATCGGATGTGTTGGGGGGGCTCAGCCGTGGTGGTGCGCCTGCGCCGTTCCAGGGGTGTCGAACGCCAGCAGATGAAGTGGTTCTTGTACGCCGCCGCGCCCATTCCGACCTTCCCGTTCACGGATTACTTGCCGGGTATCGTCGGGGGGTTCGTCAGCGGGCTGGTGTTCGGATGGGTACTCATCGGCCTGCCCATGGCTATCGGGATCGCGGTGCTGCGCTACCGTCTCTACGGCATCGACGTCGTTATAAACCGCACCCTCGTCTACGGCACCCTGACCGCGTCCCTGGTGGCCGTCTACCTCGGGAGTGTGGTGGGGCTGCAACGGCTTCTCTCACCGGTAGTTGGGGAGGGCGACCAGCTCGCCGTCGTCGCATCGACGCTCCTCATTGCTGCGCTCTTCCAGCCACTTCGTAGAAGGGTGCAGGGCTTTATAGACCGCCGCTTCTACCGAAAGAAGTACGACGCGCAGAAAACCCTTCAGTCGTTCTCGACGGTATTGCGCGACGAGACCGCCCTCGACCGTCTTGCGCCGGAGTTGCTCGTGGTCGTGCGGGAGACGATGCAACCGGCCCACGTCTCGCTCTGGCTGCGGCCGACACACGAGGCGAGCGGATTACGGCGGGGGAGCAGAACCGATGAGTAACCGAACCGCCGCCCGGCTCGCCTGGTCGATCTGGGTACTGTGCGTACCGCTCACCGTGTTCGGTGGGCTACTCAGCTTGCTGACTGGCTCCGGCCAAATCGGCGCCGGGTCGGGCATGGTTATCTTGCTCGGTGTGCTGCTCCTCACGTTCCCGACGGTCGGCGCTTTAGTCGCCTCTCGCCGTCCCGAGAACCCCATAGGCTGGATCTTCTGCGCCGCGGGCCTCGTCTTCAGTGTCGGGATCTTCGCCGAGAGTTACGCCAAGTACGCGCTGCATGCAAGCTCCGCCCCACTGTTTGGCGTACAGTATGCGGCCTGGCTCTCATCCTGGACCGGGCCAGGGCTGCTCCTGGCGGCGGCGTTCCTGTTCCTGCTGTTTCCCGACGGCCGGTTGCCCTCTCGGCGTTGGCGGCTTGTGGCGTGGATGGCGGCTATCGGAAGCTCGCTGAGTGCCCTCGGAGTGGCATTTGAGCCTGGCCCTCTGGAAGCCAACCGTTCCATCGCAAACCCGGTCGGCATCGGAGGCACCCTCGGCGGTGTCGTGGAGGTGTTGGGCGTTGTTGGTGCGGTAGTCCTCAACGTGGGCGTGCTCCTCTCGGGGATCTCGTTGATACTTCGCCTGCGCCGGGCGAGAGGGGTGCAGCGCCAGCAACTCAAATGGTTCGTCTACTCCGCCGTCATGATGGGTGGTGGCTTCGCTGCGAGCATCCTGTTCTCGTCGGGTCTGGCCAATTCGATCGCCTGGACCCTGGGCATCCTCGGTTTCATGGTTCTCCCCGTTGCTACGGGTATAGCCCTCCTCCGCTACCGTCTCTACGACATAGACGCCCTGATCAACCGCACCCTCGTCTACGGCGCCCTGACCGCGTCGCTGGCGTTAGTCTACTTAGGGGGCATCGCGGTGCTCCAGGGGATGTTCCGCGCTCTCACCGGCCAGGAGTTTTCACTCGCCGTGGTCGCCTCCACCCTGGTGATCGCGGCGCTCTTCAGCCCCCTCAGGCGTCGCATCCAGGGCTTTATCGACCGCCGGTTCTACCGCAGGAAGTACGACGCGGCCCGCACGCTCCGGGCCTTCTCCGCCAAGCTTCGCGAGGAGACCGACCTCGACGGCCTGAACACGGGTTTGCTGGAGGTTGTGAGGGATACGGTGCAGCCGCAGCACGCCTCGTTGTGGCTGCGCGAACCGGGACGAGGGGCGCGAAAGAGTCCGCAGACTGGAGGATCATGAGCACGACGATCAGCAACGGCCCGCGGCCCGCCAATGGGACGCCGGGGCCGCGGGGGACCCCGGTCCTCGGAAGCATGCGCGACTTCCAGCGCGACAAGCTGGGGTTTATCCGGAGCCTGACGCGCTACGGCGACGTGGCCCGCTACCGTACGGCCCACCTGACCTGGTACCAGATCAACCACCCAGACGGCATCAGGCGCGTCCTCCAGGAGAACAACCGCAACTACGGTAAGGGCTCCCTTACCCTGAACTTCTTCAAGCCGGTGGTGGGGGAGGGCTTGATCACCAGCGAGGGCGCGCTGTGGCTCCGCCAACGGCGACTGATCCAGCCCATCTTCCACCGCAGGAGCGTGGCCGCCTTCGGCGCCCTGATGACCGATGAGACTCTCGCCATGCTGGAGCGCTGGCGGCCGGCGATGGAGGGGGGAGAACCGCTCGACGTTCCGGTGGAGATGGCGCGCCTCGCGCTGGACGTGGTGACGGGGGCCCTCTTCCACGCCCACGTCGGCGAGGAGCCTGAGGTCATAGGGCGGGCGATAAACACGATCGTCGAGGACCTCGGCTACCGCTTCGAGGTGCCCTTCTATCCGCCGCACCGTGTGCCAACCCCGCGCAACCGGCGCTTCCGGGCCGCGATGCGCACCGTGGACCAGGCGGTGTACGCGATCATCGCCGAGCGCCGCCGCGACGGGGGAGACGAGGAAGACCTGCTCGCGCTCCTTATGGGGACGCGCGACGAAGCGTCCGGCGAGGCCATGGGCGACAAGCAACTACGCGACGAGGTCATGACCCTATTCCTCGCCGGCCACGAGACGACCGCGAACGCGCTCTCGTGGGCGCTCTACCTGATCTCGACCCATCCCCTCGTCGAGGGACGCCTGCGCCAGGAGCTCGACGAGGTCCTCGGCGCGGACCGCAGGGTACCGACGATCCGGGATCTGCCAGACCTGATGTACACGAAGATGGTCGTTGACGAAACCCTCAGGCTCTACCCGCCGGCCTGGATCACCAACCGCCAGGCCATCGCGGAAGACGAGATCCTGGGCCACCGCATCCCGGCCAAGTCTTTCGTGACCCTCAGCCCCTACGTCCTCCACCGCCACCCGGACTACTGGCAGCGCCCCGACACCTTCGACCCCGAGAGGTTCGCCCCCGGCCGCACGGACGGACGCCCGCGCTTCGACTACTTCCCGTTCGGCGGCGGTCCGCGCCAGTGCATCGGCCAGAGCATGGCCCTCGTCGAGGCCCAGCTCGTCCTGGCCACGGTCCTCGGGCGCTGCCGGCTCCGACCAACCTCGGACGAACCCGTCGAGGCCGAGGCCCTAGCCACGCTCCGGCCGCGGGGTGGCCTGCCCATGATTGTCGGTCCCGCATGACTCAGGACAACCGTCACGAGATAGTCGTGGTCGGGGCCGGCTCAGCCGGCGTTACCGCGGCCCTGCGGACCCGAGAGCTCGGGTCATCGGCTGCCCTGGTCGAACGCGGGAACATGGATGGTACCTGCACCAACGACGGCTGCGTCCCGACCCGCGTGCTGGCCCACGCAGCCCGCCTCGCGCGCGACGCGGGGCAGTTCGCCGACTAAGGTCTCGAAGGCGAAGCGCCGCGCGTGGACTTCGCCCGGCTCCTGAACCGCACCCAGCGTACGCTATCCGCATCACTTCTCTTTCCGCCGCGTATCAGCCTCTTGCGAGGAACTCCAGATGTCCGGCCAGTTCCTCGGGGGCCGAGAAGAAAGGCGAGTGACTCGTGGTCATGGAGACGACCTTCTGGCAGGGTAGCTTTTTGTACATCTCCTTCTGAAACGGTGGACTGACGGCCCGGTCCTGGAGGGTCTCGACGTACGCCCGGGGTATCTGGCCGAAGTTCTCTTCGGAGAGGGCGAGCGGCGTGGCGAAAGGGGCCAAGGCCTAGGGAACGAACCGGGACTTCGCCCGCTCCACGTCTTCGTCCGAGCAGTCGTGCAACAAGCCTTCCTTGATGACGTCCTCCCGGATGGTGGCGGACGATCCGTCCTCGCTCATCACCAGGTTCGGTAAGATCAACGACCCCGTGTCGTTCTCGCCCACCGAGAACAGCACCTCACCGTCGCGCAACAGGAACGCGGCCAGGTAGACGAGCAGCTTTACCTTGTCGGGACGTTGCTCAGCGGTCTGGCTGATGACTGTGCCGCCACTGCTGTGCCCGACGAGCACGACCGGCTCGGGTTGCGCGTCCAGCACCTGAGCGATCCGGTCCGCGTAGCCCTGCAACGAGACCTCTGAGATCGGGGTCCGGTCGTCGCCGAGACCGGGGAGGTCCGGCGCTTCCACTTTGTGACCGGTTTCCTCCAGCAGGGGAACCACCTTCTCCCAGCACCAGCCCCCGTTCCACCCGCCATGCACCAACACGAACGTGCTCATGGCGGCACCTCCTCGCTCCTCTCCCTTGCCTCAACCCACGTACAAATGTTTGTGCCGAGTATATTGACCTCCCCAGAACTCCGCCTCACTCATCTGACGTACTTTCGGGCTTTATTAGGCCGAGTGCGGATCAGGGGTTTTCTCGGAAGCCTGTATCCAGGATCCTGCATGGTCAGCTCTCCAGGATGCACAACACGAAATCTGGTGGCGCCGCGTAAAGGCGCATACGAAGCGGGCCCTTGGCGTGCGATTTTACCCGAGCGGTACCGCCAGGCATTTTGGCGGGATCTTCGAGAAAATCTCGTGCAGTCGTCTGCGTAACGTCCCCCGTAACGGACCCGTAACGGTGGAGGGCTATGGTGGGGGTGTAGACGGCGATCCGAGAGGAGAGACGGGATGAAGGGTCTGTGGATGATGCGGTGGGCGGGGTTGGCGGCCACCGTGGGCGGTATGTTCATGACGTTCTCTGACCTCTTGAACCTGACGATCTACGTTCCCGGGCTCGGCGAGGCGGCCCATACGGGCTACCAGGCCGTCGGATCGGGTGTGATCCTGCTCGCCCTGACGCTGCTCTTCGTGGGCCTGGCGGGGCTCTTCGCCGGGTCCCGTCCCGGCGGGCCCAGGGTGATCGAGTACGGCGACGCCAACGCCCGCTACGTCCTCGTCGAGCTTGATGAGAAGCGGGCAACTCCCCGGGCAGCTCCCGACGCGGCGCCCACCGCCACGGCGGTCTCCACGGCGCGTCGTCACCGGACGGCCCGCCGGACCCTCAGGGCGTAGGAATCGGACGTAGTTCGTGTACGCGCGCTGACCAAGGACGTCGCGACCGGCCGCACCGCGCCAGCGAAAGGACACAGAACGGGGCCGAAGGAGAGATGCCGTGGCAAACGCAGGCGACACTATAGAGAATCCTCTTACCGGAGAGCGAATAACCTTCCTGAAGACAACCAGGGAGACGAACGGTGAATTGTTGAGGTTCGAGTACCTTCTCCCACCGGGCTTTTCGATCCCCGAACACGTCCACCCGCGCCAGGAGGAGCGCCACGAGATCGTCTCCGGCACGTTGAAGGGACGCGTGGCAGGACACGAGCGGGTGTACGTTGAGGGTCAGAGGGTAGTCGGGCCGGCGGACGTGCCCCACGCCTGGCGCAACCCCAGCGACGCTGAGGGTTTGCTAATAGTCTCCGAGCTACGGCCCGCGCTACGCTTCGAGCCCCTGATAGAGGCCGTCTTCGCCATAGCTGAAGATTCGAAGATAGGCAAGATGGCCGTTCCCGGGCGCCTGCTGCGGATGGCGGTACTGCTCGACGAATCCAGGGACGATTTCTACCCCACCCAGATACCGATGCCGGTGTGGAAGGCCTCCCTGGCGCTCAACACGGCGCTTGCGCGCGTGGGCCGGTTGCTCGGCTATGACGATGGTTACACGGGGCTTGAGCCCGTCCCGGAGGCGCGGAGAAGTGGGCCGGCAAGAATTTCGGGCGGAAGGGTGGCGTTCCTAGCTACGGGATCTCTCGCCGTACTCGCCTTCGCGCTGCTGCGGCGGCGCGGGGGGCGCCGGAAGATTCTCTGGGGGTAGCCGTAGGGCGTGGCCAGGTTATCGTCGTCGGGGCGCACGTCCTCGCCCTGGCGAATCGTTCGGAGGTACCCTTCTACGCGTACTGGATCGAGTCCACCCTGATCGGGCCGACCTTCTCCACTTTAGGCGTCCTGATCGTCTCACGCCGTCCCAAGAATCTGGGGACGAAAGAGAGCCCGGGCCCGAAGCCCTCCTACCACTCGACGAGCTTCCAGATCTCCGGCCGTAGCCGATCTTGCTCGCCGATCTCGGCGAAGATCTCGACTGCCCGCTTGAGGTGCGCCATGGACTCTTCCTCGCGGCCCGCCGCGTGAAGCAAATCCGCCAGGTTGTTGCGAAGCGCCGCCTCCCTGTGCCGGTCTCCGAGCCTGACGCACAGTTCCAGGGCGGTCTCGGCGATCTTGAGGGCCTCTTCGGTCTCCCCCCCGGCTCCCAGGGCGAGGGCCAGGTTGTTGAGGGCCGCCACTTTGGATTCCGGATCTCCGAGCGCCTCCGCGAGGGCCAGGCTCTCCCTGAGGTGGCGGAAGGACGTCTCACCGTCGCCC
>JACDFX010000081.1 GCA_013815575.1 Rubrobacter sp. | reverse complement strand
GTCCTGCCCAGCCCCGACTAGCACGGCCCGCGTGTTGACCTCTCCCGAGTCCCCCGAAAAATCCGTCATCTTGTGATTGTATCATGCATGGTATGCAATTTCCAGAGATCGGCCGGGGTCTGGGCTACGGTGACGCGGGTACCGTCAATTGCTTTCAGGGTACTGGTAAGTTTGTCGAACCATCGCAGTTGCCTTCTAGCGAGCCTCCTGGTCCTGGCCGAGATCTTCTTCTGCGCCTCGTCGGGGGTGATATCGCCGTCTACAAGCGCTAGCATCTCTCTGACGCCGACCGCTTCGATAACGGACGGGTTGATGGTGTGTCCGTCTCTTTGGAGGGTCCTGATCTCTCTGGCCTCCTCCAGGCCTCCGGCGACAATCCTGGCTGACCGTTGGGCTATTCGCCCGTCCAGCGCTTCCCTTTCAGGCCTGAGGTAGAGGAGGGTTGTGTCGTATCTGGGCTCTCCATCCCAGATCGAACCCCTTGCAGGTGCGCCTGCGAGTTCCAACTCGAGCGCCCGGGAGGCCCTGCGGGGGTTTGCGAGCCCCGTGGAGGCCAGCAGCGCCTGAGCCCTCACGGAGTCCGGTACCTCAGGGGCTATCGGGATGCGCATGAGTACAGCGTTCAGGTACATACCGGTCCCAGCGTCCAGCACAACGCCTGTCCCAGAAGCGGAGACCAGGTCCAGGGTCGCCCGCGCGTGCCGGGCCACGGTCCACCTCTCGGTAACAGGCACCACGGAGACGAGTTCGGCTCGGCGCCTGCGGGCCTGGTTGGAGATCTTCTCTATGCCCGAGTACACCTGCATGGAGTCGACCACCACAACGGGCGTCCTCTCCCCCCGGCCCGCCGAGAGTCGATCCGCCAGGTCGTCAGAGAGTTCGCTCTTCCCCGCGCCCGTGGGCCCACAGACGGCGACGACCTTCTTCTGGCCTTCGTCCACCGTGATGGCCCCTATACGTCCCCGTACGGAGCCAGGTCGCCGTACGGGCTTCCGCAAAGGCTCCCGTAAAGCGCGTGGGGTCCGGCAGACTCTATTGTGGCCCGCACGTACTCACCGGGATTCGCCTCTGTCTTCAGGTGGACAGCGTGCCCGGTCCAGGTCTCCCCGATCGCACGCCCATCCTCGTTGGCCCCGTGACGCACGTACAACTCTTCCACCGACCCGACTTTGCGCGAGTTGCGCTTGAAAGCGTTGCCCTCGATACCCCGTAAGACCTCCACGAACCGCCTCTGTGAGACCTCGGGTGCCACGGGTTCACCGAGGGTCGCCGCCTCGGTGCCGTCCCTCGGTGAGAACTTGAAGACGTACGCAGAGTCGAAGGAGCAGTCTTCCACGAGCCCGAGCGTCGCCTCGTGGTCCTCCTCGGTCTCGCCCGGGTGCCCGACTATGATGTCCGTGCTGAGCGTGCCCTCTGGGGCCGCGTCCCGGAACACCCCAATCTTGCGTCTGTAGCGCTCGGCCTTGTATCCCCGGTGCATGATCTTGAGCATCCTGTCAGAGCCCGATTGGACCGGCAGGTGAAGCCTCTTCACTATTGTATCCCTGCTGCCAATGGCCCAGAGCGTCCTGTCTTCCATGTTCGACGGGTGGCTGGTCGTGAATGATACCCTCGGCGCCCTCTCCGCCACTGCCTCCAAGAGATCGCAGAACCTCTCCCCGTCCCGTCTCCACGCGTCCACCGTCTGTCCGAGAAGGGTCACGTAACCCGTCCCACCCTCCACGAGCCTGTCCACCTCGGAGAGGATGCTCTCCTTCGACCTGCAGACCATCCTACCCCTCACCATGGGTACCACGCAGTAACTGCACCCGTAGTTGCATCCTGTCATTATGGTGACGAATGCCGAGTGCTCACCCCCTGTCCCGGGTAACTCCGGAGTGTATGTCTCCTCCATGGTCGGCAAACCTACGAACTCTGCCAGCTCGTAAGTATTATGTGTGCCCAAGACGAGGTCTATGCCGAACTGGTGGCGGAGGGTTTCGGACTCTTCGGCGGCACCGATGCAGCCCGTGAGGGCGACTTTTTTGAGGCGTCCCTCGCGTCGGAGTCGGGTTAGTTCGCCGAGGTGGCCCCGGACGCGGTCTACGGCGTTCTCGCGGACGTAGCAAGTGTTGAGGATGACGAGGTCCGCGTCCTCGTAACGGGTGACCTCGGCGTAGCCGGCGTCCAGGATCATGCGCCGCATGCGATCCGAGTCGTGGACGTTCATCTGGCAGCCGAAGGTTCTTATGCACGCCGTTTTGCCTGAACCGGGGACCGTGCCGGTGGCGGGGCCTGGGGGGGTACGGCGTTCGGGTTTGCGGGTGAGCCGTACGGGCGTTGTCGAGGTCTCACTCATACACTTCCTCCGGTTCGTAGACGCGGGCTCTGAGGAGGATCTCGCCTGGACGCGACTCGACCCTCAGGTCGTCGACCTCCATGTACCCGGCGCGGGCCACCCGACTCAGTATAGCCGCGATCTCCGCCCTTTCCTTCTCCCCTACCGGGAGCACAGCCCCCCCACTCCCCGCGCTCCTTCCTGATCGTGACGCCCCGATCCCACCATTCGCACCCCCGACGGTAATCGCTTCTGCCGGCGTCACCCCGCCGCCTAGAACCCGCTGTGCTGTGCGCACGGAAAGGTCCAAGCCAACCCCCAACGCCACCCGCTGCAGCTCCTCACCACTCTCACTTGTTTGTATTATGTGGTTTTTTAAGAGGACGGCGAGGATTTTGGCGGGGGGGCCGTAGTAGATGTCGGGCGCGGGCGGCTGTTTGCGTGGGTGGGCGAAGGATTGGACGGTAGCGAGGAGGTTGGAGTTTGAGTGACGGGAGGCGGATTGCAGGGTACGTTCGGGGAGGGTTCGGGTGTCGAAGGTGGCCCGGAGAGCGGTCGGGGCAGACGGAGAGAGGACCTCAGCGGAGACTGCGGCTTGCTTTATGTGGTAGAGGGCCAGGCCTCCCCCGTGGTGGGAGCCCGTGGGGGCGGTCGGGTCTGCGATTGGGACGAGGTGGCGGGTGGTGACGCCGGGTTCGAAGACGAGGGCGGCGTAGGGTTCGGGGATGCCCTGGCCATCGTCTATGACGGTCAGGGTTCGGAAGCGGCGGGCGGTCAAGGTGGAGGCGACGAAGATGCGGACTGCGCCGGCGTCGCGGGCGTTGCGCAGGAACTCGAGGAGGGCGTCCTCGACGTGGGTTATCGGGGAGGGGCCGCGGCGGGCGCCCTCGGGGCCCGTGAGGCGGGCGAAGCCGGATCCGAGGTCCCTGTAGGGTCCTTCCATCGCGCTGGCGCGCCGGCCTGGCTATAGCCAGGCTAGCGTGCGACCTCGCTCACGCGGCTCTCGCGGATGACGGTGACCTTGATCTGGCCCGGGTACTCGAGGTCCGTCTCTATCTGTTTGGAGATGTCGTAGGCGAGTTTGGCGGCGATTCGGTCGTCCACCTCGGAGGGCTGGACCATCACCCGGATCTCACGCCCGGCCTGGATGGCGTAGGCCTTGTCCACGCCGCGGTGGCCCTGGGCTATATCTTCGAGCGACCGCAGGCGCTCGATGTAGGTCTCGGTCGTCTCGCGGCGGGCGCCGGGGCGGGCGGCGGAGACCGCGTCGGCGGTGGCGACCAGCACATCCTCCACGGTCTCCATCTCGATCTCGTGGTGGTGGGCAGCGATAGCTCGCACCACGTCGTCGGGCTCCCCGGATTTTTTGGCGAAGCGTCCCCCGATAATGGCGTGGGTGCCTTCGACCTCGTGGTCTATGGCCTTGCCGACGTCGTGCAGGAGGGCGGCCCTGCGGGCGAGCTTGACGTCGGCGCCAAGCTCCTGGGCCATCATGCCGCAGATGTTGGCGACCTCTACGGAATGGGCCAGCACGTTCTGGCCGTAGGAGGTGCGGTACTTCAGGGCGCCGAGCAGGCGGGTAAGGTCGTTGTGCATGTTGCCCGTGATCTTGGCGTCGTAGACGGCCTGCCGGCCGGCGGCCTTCATCTCCTTCTCCACGTCTTTTTTGGCCTTGGCCACGATGCCCTCTATTCGCCCGGGGTGGATGCGACCATCTTGAACCAGCCGGCCCATGGAGACGCGGGCGACCTCGCGCCGCACCGGGTCGAAGCACGAGATAACCACCGTCTCGGGGGTGTCGTCGATGATCACGTCGACGCCGGTTGCGGCTTCGAAGGCCCGGATGTTCCTTCCCTCCCGGCCTATGACCCGACCCTTCATGTCGTCAGACGGCAGGCTCACGGCCTTGACCGTGGTCTCAGAGGTGAGGTCGGAGGCGACCCTCTCCATCGTCGTCGAGATGAGCCTACGGGCCTCCTGGTCGGCCTTCTCCTCGGCCTCGATGGTCCGGTCCCTGACCATCTTCCCAAGGTCGGTTTCGAGCTCGGATTCGAGGCCGGCATACAGGCGCCTCTCGGCCTCATCGCGCGTCAGGCCCGAGAGCTCTTCCAGCACCTTGAGCTGCTCGGACTCCTTCGCCTCGAGCTCCTTCCTCTTTCGGGCGAGCGCCTCCTCGTCCTCGCCGAGGCGGCGGCGGCGGGTGTCGAGTTCGGCCTCACGGCGTTCCAGGGCTGCGTCGCGGTTGTCCAGGCGTTCTTCGACGCGCGAAACCTCGGCGCGGCGGGTTCGGATCTCGGCCTCGGCGTCGTCTTTGACTTTGAGCGAGGACTCCTTGGCGGCAAGCTCGCCCTCGCGGCGGGCCGCCTCGGCCTCGCGCCTCGCGTCCTCGACTATCGAGCGGGCGTCTGAGCGGGCCTGCGCCTGGCTAGCCCCCATGCGAGATTTGCAGACGAAAAAGCCAACGGCCGCCCCGGCGATTGCGCCAACGGCAAGCCCGAGGACCAGTAACAGAACGTTCACGGGTTGTCTCCTTCAACGGGCCCCGTAAAATGGCGGCCCGGCGTCGAGTTAGCCTGACAATCCTACTAGGACTGCGCCGGCCCCCGATACCCCCCGGCGACCTCGGCGCAGACCTCTGTCGAGTAACCGCGACGCGCCAAAAAACCGTAGACCCTGCGCGCCTCGGCCTCGGATCCCCCCCCATTATACCGCCGCGCCGCGGCGCTTCTAGCATCCTCTAGCTCGGAACGCCCGGCGAACTCTTCTTCGACGGCCCCGGCGGCCACCTCGCGCCCGACCCCGCTCTTCAAGAGGTCCGCCGAGACCCGCCGCGGCCCATACCGCCGCGCCTTTTCCCGCGCCTTCTGCCGGGCGAACTCCTCGTCGTCGAGGTAGCCGAGCTCCAGTAGCCGCGAGACGACGACCTCGGCGGTCCCCTCCCCGTACCCGTAACGCCCGAGCCGCTCCCTCATCTCGCCCTCGGAGCGGGCCCGGTAGCCCAGCAGGTTCAGCGCCCGGCCCATCGCGAGCGGCCTCTCCCCCGCCACCCGCGCCTCGTCTAACTCCTCGCGCGAGAACGCGGCCCCCTCGCGGAGGCCGCGCTCGGCGGCGACGGCGGCGTCTAGCTCGGCCCAGAACTCCCCGTCCACGGAGATCCCGGCCCTACCACGCCGCTCCCGTACGCCCGTGATCTCGGGCAAGCCCGGCTACCCCCTAGAGCGGCCGAACCGCCGGCGCCTCCGCGACGAGATTCTCGTCCACGACGCCGTTGGCCCCGTTCTCGGACTCGTTCTCGGGCCCGGCAGCACCGTCGGCGTTCGGGTTGTCGAAGCCGAGCTTCTCGTAGATGTCGGCGAGGATGCGATTGCGCACGCCCTCGTTCTCCTTCAGGAAGGTCTTGGAGTTCTCGCGGCCCTGGCCGAGACGCTCGTCGCCGTAGGCGAACCAGGCGCCTGACTTCTGAACCACGCCGTTCTCGATGCCTATGTCGATCAGGCTCCCCTCGCGGGAGATGCCCTCACCGTACATCACGTCGAACTCGACCACCTTGAACGGCGGTGCAACCTTGTTCTTGACGACCTTGACCCGCGTCTGGTTGCCCACGGTGTCGTTGCCCGCCTTCAGGGCGCCGATGCGCCGGATGTCGAGCCTGACACTCGAGTAGAATTTCAGGGCGCGGCCACCGGGGGTCGTCTCCGGGGAGCCGAACATCACCCCGATCTTCTCCCTGAGCTGGTTGATGAAGACCGCGGTGGTCCCGGAGCGGTTCAGGGATCCGGAGAGCTTTCGAAGCGCCTGGCTCATGAGCCGCGCCTGCAAACCGACGTGGGAGTCGCCCATCTCACCCTCTATCTCGGCGCGGGGCACGAGGGCGGCGACGGAGTCGATGACGACGACGTCCAGGGCGCCGGAGCGAATAAGGGTGTCGGCTATCTCAAGGGCCTGCTCCCCGTTGTCCGGCTGGGAGAAGTAGAGGTCTTCGAGGTCGACGCCGATGGCCTGGGCGTAGTCCGGGTCGATGGCGTGCTCGGCGTCCACGAACGCGGCGAGGCCGCCGGTCTTCTGGGCCTCGGCGATGATGTGCAGGGCAAGGGTTGTCTTCCCGCTGGACTCGGGGCCGAAGATCTCGACGATCCTGCCCCGCGGCACGCCGCCGACACCCAGGGCTATGTCCAGTGCCAGCGCCCCCGTGGGGATCGCCGGGATCTTCGGCCGGTCGTCGTCGCCCATCCTCATGATGGAACCCTTGCCGAACTGCCGCTCTATCTGGGAGACCGCGGCGTCTATTGCCTTGCTCTTATCCAATGCATCCTCCACGAAACGCGTGAGTCGATTGCTTTTAGTGATCGGCATTCCTCACAGGAAATTATACTGCAGGGCGGGAGGCCTCCCAAGAGCGTTTCCGGGGGCAGGTTTCTTTTGCGCGGCGACTCTCAGACCCTCAGCCGGCGGACTTCAGGGTGAAGCTCCTGTCGGTGATCTCCCCGGGCTCGCCCAGCGGCCCCGCGTCCTGGCCGTTGACCTCGACGGAGACGGCCCCCGCGTTCCCGGCCTCGATGCCGACGACCCTCCGCGCCTCGAAGGTCCTTGAGTATCCGGGCTCGGCGACCTCTTCGAAGACCGTCTCCGAGTCGGACGTGATCCGGATCCAGGCCGGCGACCCCTCCACGCTCACCCCGACCCTCAACGTCTCGAGCGACGCCTCGTTTGAAACCTGCCGCCCCCCCTCGCCACCCGATTCCCGGCCACCCCCATCGACCGGGGCCTCGGCCTCCTCTGGGGCTTCTTTCACAGTATCTTTGGCCGGAGCCTCGGCCGGGGT
>JACDFX010000458.1 GCA_013815575.1 Rubrobacter sp. | reverse complement strand
GTTAAGAGAAGACCGTGACCCAGGAGGACAAAGGCTTGACGCCCGACCGCGCCACCGAGTACGCATATCTAACCCTTCCCCCCGACGTACAGCTTCGCTCCTGCGTGGGGCTGGTGCTGGCCGGTATGGCCGCTCGGGCCAGGGTTGGCGTGGGCGGCCTGGACGAGGCGGTGGCGCTGCTGGAGGACTTCCACGCTGACGATGCGCCCACGCGCTTCAGGTTCGCGCTTTCGGATGATGCGGTGGTCGCCGAAGTCGAGGAGGGCGGGGAGCATGACGGGGCCGGGCCGCATTGGCGGACAGTGGTCGAGCTGGTGTCGTGAGCCGCCGCTACCGGCGGCCGGACAAGGCGCGCACCAGACGACTGCTGACCAGGTATCACAAGCTCGGTGACCGGGCGGCGCGGGAGAAGGTGATCCAGGAGCAGTTGCCCCTGGCCGAGTTCCTGGCCCGCAAGTTCGCCGGGCGCGGTGAGCCGGTGGACGACCTCGTGCAGGTCGCCTCGGTGGGGCTCATCAAGGCCGTGGACCGCTTCGACGTCGACCGGAGAATAGAGTTCTCCACCTACGCGACGCCGAATATTCTTGGGGAGATCAAGCGCTACTTCCGCGACAAGGGGTGGGCGATGCGGGTGCCTCGCGGCCTGCAGGAGTTGCGCCAGTCCGCCAAAGAGGCCGTTCGCGACCAGACCGTCAAGACCGGACGCTCGCCCACCATCCGGGAGCTCGCCGAGCTCCTCGACGCGGATACCGAGAGCGTCGCCGAGGCGCTCACCCTCGGGCGGGCCTACAATACCGCGAGCCTGGACGCCCCCGTCAGCCCCGACGAGCGGGAGGGCGACACCATCATGGACTTGCAGGCGGACGATAACTCCCCGATAGACGGCCTCGAAGACAGGATACTCCTGCAGCGGGCCATAGACGGCCTGAGAGACCAGCAGCAGCAGATCCTCAAGCTCCGCTTCAACGAGGGCAAGACGCAGACCGAGATCGCGGACCGCATCGGGGTGAGCCAGATGCACGTCTCGCGCCTCCTCAGACGCGCCCTGCAAGATTTGCGCGAGGAGCTCGACGACATGGAAAACGAGAACTAGAACGCGACGGAGCGGGATGGAGCCCATGCAGAGCTACGAGATCAGACGCCGGTTTCTGGACTTTTTCGAAGAGCGGGGCCACAGGTTCTACCCGAGCTCGTCCCTTATTCCCTACAACGACCCGACGGTCCTTCTGACCACGGCCGGGATGCAGCAGTTCATCACCTTCTTTACCGGCGAAGAGAAGCCGCCGTCCCCGCGCGCGGTCAGCGCCCAGAAATGTTTTCGTACCCAGGACATCGAAGAGGTGGGCGACCGGCACCACCTGACCTTCTTCGAGATGATGGGCAACTTCTCCTTCGGGGACTACTTCAAGAAGGAGGCCGTCGATTACGCCTGGGAGTTCCTGACCGTCGAGCTAGGCCTGGCGCCCGAGCGGCTCTGGGTCACGATCTTCGAGGGCGACGAGGATGCCCCGGAGGACCTCGAAGCGAAGAAGATCTGGATGGACGTCGGGGTGCCTGAGGAGAAGATCTTCGGCCTCCCCAAGAGCGAGAACTGGTGGGGACCACCCGGCGACTCCGGTCCTTGCGGACCTTGCTCGGAGATCTACTACGACTACGGCGAGGAGTTCGGCCTCGGCGATCCCCTGCTGGACCCCAGGTACGGCCCCGGCGGCGACGAGGGCGACCCACGCTTCCTGGAGATCTGGAACCTCGTCTTCAACCAGTACGAGCAGCGCAAGGACGGCACCCTCGTACCCCTCGCCAAGACCGGCGTCGACACGGGCATGGGCTTGGAGAGGACCACGGCGGCCGTCCAGGGCGTTCGCTACGTCTACGACACCGACCTCTACGCCCCGGCTTTCGAGAAGATCCGGGAGTTTAGTGGCGTCTCCGTCGGCGAGTCCGAGGCCACGGACCGCGCGCTTCGCATCGTCGCTGACCATACCCGCGGCACGGCGTTCCTGATCGCCGACGGCGTCAGGCCGGGCAACCAGCGCCGGGAATACGTACTGCGACGAATGATCCGGCGTTGCGCGCTGCAGGCCTACTCTCGCCTGGGCATGAGCCCAGGGCAGCTCGCGACGGTATCGGAGACGGTCGTGGACTACATGGGCGACTTCTACGGGGAGTTGCGGGAGGCCAGAGAGGACATACGCCGGATCGTGAGCGAAGAGGCGGCGAGGTTCGTCGAGGTCTTCGAGTCGGGCAAGGAGCTTCTCGAGTCGGAGCTCTCGCGCCTGGCGGGCGGAAACTTTCCCGGCGACGTCGCCTTTACGCTGCACGACACCTACGGCCTTCCGGTCGAGGTAACGCGGGAGGTGCTCGCGGAGCGCGGCGTGTCGTTAGACGAGGCGGGCTACGAGGCGGCGATGGACGCCCAGAGGAGCCGTGGCAGGGAGGCCACGCGCGGCTACGACCGCGTGGTTGCCGCGTTCGGGGGGCAGGACGTCAAGAGCCGCTTCGTCGGGTACGAGCGGGAGCAGATCGAGACCAGGATCGTCGCCCTGGAGGACTCGCCCGAGGCCCCCGGCGAGGTCTCCATCGTGCTGGCGGAGAACC
>JACDFX010000457.1 GCA_013815575.1 Rubrobacter sp. | reverse complement strand
ATCCACTCCCCAAGGTCCGTCTCGACGATCTCGAGGTCCAGGTCTGCGTAGTCCTCCTCCAGCCTCCGGTTTAGCTCTATCTCTTCCGTCGCCATGCTCTTGGACTTGGTTATGACCTTCGCGCCCCTGCGCCGGGCGAGGTCCCCGATGTAGCGGACGACGTCCTCCCCGGTTTCGGCGAAAAAGACGTTGCCCCCGCGCCCCTCGATGGCGTCGGCCATCTGGGCGAGGTAGCGGTCGAGGTTCGCCATCGTCTCCTGCTTGATGTGGTAGGCCCTCTCGCGCAGCTCGGGCGCCTCGGGCAGGGCGTTCAGGACGGCGTTGCGGCCCGCGACGGACTTGTTGGTGAAGAGCTCCACGGAGTCGTGGAGGTCCCCGTCTCTCACGGCCCGGCGGGCCCGCTCGTTGAAGCCCTCCACCGGGCTCACTAGGCCCTCGGGGCGCCTGTCCTCCGTCTCGCGCCGGCGGGCCGGCTTCTGCGTCTCCATAAGTCTATCCGGCCTTTCCGTCTCGCTGGTTCTCCGGGTCTAGCAACTGGGCCAGGTGCAGCACGCGGGTCTCGTGGCCCGTGCGGTCCAGGCGCCCCTTGAGGTGCATCAGGCAACTGGAATCGCAAGAGACGAGCGTGTCGGCCCCGCTCTCGTCCAGCGCTTTTATCTTCTCGTCGGCCATCGCGACGGAGACGTCCGGCATCTTTACGGCGAAGGTCCCGCCGAAACCGCAGCAGAGCTCCTCGTTCTTCCACCCGGAGAGTTCCAAACCCTCGACGTTTCGCAGGAGCTCCAGCGGCTCCTCCAGGATGCCGAGCTCCCGCCGCTGGTGGCAGCCGGTGTGGAAGACCGCCCGGCCCTCGTGGCGCGCGCCGAGGTCCTTTACCCCGAGCACGTTCACGAGAAAGTCCGAGAACTCCCGGACGCGCGGGGCCAGCGCCTCGGCCCGGTCGCGCTCATCGGGAAGGTTCTCGTAGATAAACGGGTAGTAACGGCTGACCATCGCGGTGCAGGACCCGGAGGGGGAGACGACGTAGTCCCAACTCTCTCCCTCGAAGACGTCCATGAAGTGGCGCCCGACGGCGCGGGCCTCATCGAAGAACCCGGAGTTGAAGGCCGGCTGGCCGCAGCAGGTCTGCCCCTCAGGGTAGACGACCTCGACGCCGAGCCCGCGCAGGATGCGCACCACGCTCACGCCTACCTCCGGGTTAACGAGGTCAACGTAGCACGGTATGAAGAGGGCTACCTTCAACGCTCACGACCTTTCCACCGCAAGACTTCCCGGGCCAGTATAGCAACGCGGGCAGGCCCCACGGCGCGGGGGTGACGCCCGCTGCTATCATGCTTGTGGGGATGGCTAGTTCGGGGGTGTGGGATGCAGGTAGAGAGGCCCGTGTACGAGGAGATCGAAGAGCTACTGCGCGGGGTCGAGCCGCCCCGCGTCGCGCTCGTCGAGAGATCCGTAGATTTCTCGCCCGCCCTCTCAGACATCCGGTCGGCCGTCCGGGAGGCGCTCGGGTCCGTAGAGATGCCCTCGGGTTCGGTTGCCATTGGGGTCGGGAGCCGGGGCGTCGGCGGGATAGCGGAGGTCGTGGGGGCGCTCGTCGAGGCTCTGGAGGAGGCGGGGGCCCAGCCGTTCGTCGTGCCGGCGATGGGGAGCCACGGGGCCTCGTCCGCCGAGGGGCAGGCAGAGGTTTTGAGGCACCTGGGCGTTAGTGAGGACTCCGTCGGGTGTCCCATCCGGGCGACGATGGAGACCGTGAAGATCGGGGAGACCCCGGACGGGGTCGAGGTCTTTATGGACAAGAATGCTTACGAGGCGGACGCCGTCGTGGTGGTCAACAGGATCAAACCCCACACGGCGTTTCGGGGAACGGTCGAGAGCGGGCCGACGAAGATGCTCGCGATCGGGCTCGGCAAGCAGCGGGGCGCCTACTCGATCCACGCGGCCGGCTGGCACGCCATCCACGAGACCATCCCCCAAGCCGCCCGTGTGGCCGTCGAGACGGGCAAGGTCGCCTTCGGCCTCGCCGTGCTCGAGAACCCGGACGAGGAGCCCTACAAGGTCGCCGCCGTCCCCGCCGCGCACCTGGAGGAGGCCGAAGCGCCGCTGCTGGAGGAGGCCAAGAAGAACCTCCTCAGGCTGCCCTTCGACGACCTCGACGTGCTGGTCGTGGACGAGATCGGGAAGAACGTCTCGGGCGACGGGGCGGACCCGAACGTGACCGGCCGCTACCCGACGACGGCCGCCTCCGGAGGACCAAAGATAGAGCGCATGGTCTTTCTCGGCCTCACGGAAGAGACCGGCGGCAACGCCAACGGCCTCGGCGCGGCCGACGTGGTAACCGAGGGCCTCGTCTCCGGCATGGACCGCTCCTCGACCTACATGAACGCCCTGACCTCGACGACACCGGTCCCCGTCAAGATACCGATGGTCATGCCCACGGACAGGATGGCCGTAGCGGCGGCGCTCACCATGTGCGCCGGCGTAAAGCCGTCCGGAGCCCGCCTCGTCCGCGTACAGAACACCCTCAAGCTCCGCCGCCTGTGGGTCTCCGAGGCGCTGCTGGAAGAGGTGGAGAAGGACGGGCGAGTGCGCGTCGTCGAGGGGCCACAG
>JACDFX010000456.1 GCA_013815575.1 Rubrobacter sp. | reverse complement strand
CATCGCCGTGATGTGCGGCTGGGCGTTCGTCGAGCCGCCTATCGCGGTGACGGCGACGATGGCGTTCAGGAAGGCCTGGCGTGTCAGGATCTTGCTCGGACGCAGGTCTTCGTGGGCCATCTCGACGATGCGTCGGCCCGTCTCGTAGGCCATCTGCCCGCGCTCGCGGTACGGGGCCGGTATCGCCGCGCACCCTGGCAGAGACATCCCGAGCACCTCCGCGACGGCGTTCATCGTCGAGGCCGTCCCCATCGTGTTGCAGTGCCCCGCCGAGGGGGCCGAGGCAAGCGCCGTCTCGAAGAACCGCTCCTCGTCTATCTCCCCGGCGGCCAACCGGCGCCGGCTCTTCCAGATCGCCATCCCGGAGCCGACCAACTCACCCTCGAACCAGCCGTCCAGCATCGGCCCGCCAGAGAGCACGATGGCAGGGATATCCACCGTGGAGGCAGCCATGATCCCGGCCGGCGTCGTCTTGTCGCAGCCGGTCGTGAGCACGACGGCGTCTATCGGATACCCGTAGAGCGTCTCCACGAGCCCCAGGTAGGATAGGTTTCGGTCGAGCGCGGCCGTCGGCCGGCGGCAGTTCTCGAAGATCGGATGCACGGGGAACTCCACCGGAACGCCGCCCGCGTCCCGTATCCCCTCCTTTACCCTCCCCGCGAGCTCCAGGTGGTGCCGGTTACACGGCACGAGATCGCTACCCGTCTGAGAGATGCCGATGATGGGCCTGCCGGAGCGCAACTCGTCCGGCGTGATCCCATAGTTCATAAACCGCTCCAGATACAACGCGGTCTGGTCGATCCGGGAAGACCCGGCAAACCAGTCCTGCGACCTGAACCGCCGGCCCGAACGACCGTTATCCGCCATAGTGATACCCCCGGACATAAACGAACAGTGCCCCTCCTGTAGCCTCGACTAGGAGCATCTCCTACCCCTCGCCCCGCAGGGGCGGCGTCGCGGTCGAGCTCTTCCCTAGCGCCTGAAGCTGCGTCGGGACCATCGTCAGTTCCGGCACGTAGGCCCGCTCGGGCAGGGTCGCGAGGAAGAGGCACGCCTGCGCGACGTCTTCTGGTTTGAGGGCGGCCTCGCGCACCTCTCTCGGGGGCGGTTCCGGACGATTGTCCAGTATTGGAGTATCCACTATGCCGGGGAGAACGGCGGTAAAGCGTACGCCGTTCTGGTGTTCCTCGAAGCCGGCGGCGTGGGCCAGTTGGGTCATGCCGGCCTTGGAGGCCTGGTAGGCGGGGCCGGAGGCGTCAGGCCAGGAGCCGGAGACGCTGCTGACGAGGACGACGAGGCCCCGCGAGGCGCGCAGGTAGGGTAGGGCGGCGCGGATGGCGTAGAACGCGCCCGAGAGGTTGACGGAGATCATGGCGTCCCAGCTCTCCCCCGTGAGCTGCTCCAGCCGCCGCTCCGGGAAGTTCATGCCGGCGGCGACCACCAGGACGTCGATTCCGTCGCCCTCACCGATGCCCTCAAGCATTCGGCGAACTGACCCCTCGTCCGAGATGTCCAGTTCGTGGGCGGAAACGGCGCGGCCCTCCGCGCCCTGCTCTATCGTGGACTTTCTGCGGGCGGCGGCGTGGACCGTGGCGCCCGAGTCGGAGAGGAGGTTGGCGGTGGAGAGGCCGATGCCGCTGCTCGCCCCGATCACGACCGCCGTTTTTCCCGAAAGAGTGCCGGCCATCTAGGCCCCCGATCCCGCAAGGAATACCTTTATCCGCGCCGTCGGACCTTTGACGAGGTCAGCGAAAGCGCCTGGTCCATCTTCGAGCGGGAGGACCGGCGGCAGCTCTCCGATGCCAGCCTTGCCTTCGATGAGCCATGAGAGCGCCTGCTCGAAATCTTCGGCGGTGTAGGCGTAGGAGCCTTGAAGGTCGATCTGGCCCCGCACCACGCCGTGAAACCCCAGGGTCGTGTCGTCGTCGTGCAATCCGATAAAGACCGCCCGCCCCCCGGGACGCAAGAGATCCAGGGCCATCCGGCGCGTTACCTCCGCCCCTGCCGCGTCTATGACCAGGTCGGCCCCGAGCCCATCGGTGGCGCCTTCCAGCGCCCCGCGCGCCTCTTCGCCGGAGTCGTGCGCCTCCTTCGCACCGAGGGCGACAGCCTGGCCGCGTCGGCCTTCGTGGGGTTCGACGGCGTGGACTTCCGGGATGCCGTCCAGGACGGCGGCCTGCAGGCACATCAGGCCGATGGTGCCGGCCCCGATCACGACGGCGCGCTCGACCGGGTGGCCGCCCGCCGTACCAAGCCTCGCCGCGTGGACCCCGTTCGCCAGCGGTTCGGCCAACGCCCCCGTGCGGGCCTCGACGCCCTCAGGGAGCGGGTAGACGTTCGCGGCCGGCGCCAGCGTGTACTCGGCGAAGCCGCCCGGCGAGTGGATACCCACCAGCCTCCGGTTCGGGCACAGGTTCGTGAGCCCGGCCCGGCAGAGCTTACAGGTCCCATCGGAGGAGAGGGGGTTCACGGCGACGGTCCGGCCGAGAAGCTCTTCGCCCACGCCCTCGCCGATCTCCGTTACGGTTCCGGCAAACTCGTGGCCCATGACGAGGGGCGGGGTGCGGTTGCCCATCCTGCCGAGGTAACCTTCGATCTCCGATCCGCAGATACC
>JACDFX010000455.1 GCA_013815575.1 Rubrobacter sp. | reverse complement strand
CACCTTATGTTTCCGCTGGCCCCAGGCGAGGAACTTGCCTCGAACGTGCTGAGCCTGTGTATCCAGCCCGACGAGGGCATCCACCTGCGCTTCGAGGCCAAGGTTCCGGGCACGGCCGCCGAGATGCGCCCGGTCGACATGACGTTCCACTACGAAGACGCCTTCGGCGAGGGCGGCATCCCCGACGCCTACGAGCGCCTCTTGCTCGACGCCCTCCTCGGGGACGCGGCGCTGTTCATCCGGAGCGACGCCATCGAGCTGTCCTGGCGCCTGATCGATCCCATCTTAGAAGCTTGGGAGACCGGTGCGACGCCCTCGCTGGCTTCTTACCAGACGGGCAGCTGGGGCCCGACGGAAGCGGAGGCACTGATCGCCCGCGACGGCCACGCCTGGCTGCGCTCTTGTGGCAACCACTATGAAGTCATCGGCGGTAACAGGAACGAGCAGTCGGTAACATAAACTTCAGGAAGGAGCACACCACCATGACAACCGAACAGCACTACGACGCCGTCGTGATCGGCGCCGGCCAGGGCGGGAGCCCACTGGCCGGCGCCCTCGCCGGCGCCGGACACAAGACGGCGATCATAGAGCGCGAGCACGTCGGCGGCACCTGCATCAACGAGGGCTGCACCCCCACCAAGACGATGGTCGCCAGCGCCAGGGTAGCCTATTTGGACCGCCGCTCGGCGGACTACGGCGTCCAGAACGGCCCGGTAAACGTGGACATGGTCGAGGTGCGCCAGCGCAAGCGGAACATCGTGGAGACCTTCCGCGGTGGCAGCGAGCAGCGTCTCGAAGACGCCGAGAACCTGGACCTGATCCGGGGCGAGGCCCGCTTCACCGGCCCGAAGGAGCTGGAGGTCCGGCTCGACGGCGGCAAGACGGCCCAACTGACCGCCGAGAACATCTTCATCAACGTCGGCGCCCGGCCCGGCGGGGTGCCTGTGGAAGGCCTCGACGCGGTTCCGACCCTGGACTCGACGACCGTCATGGAGCTGGACGAGGTCCCGGAGCACCTGCTGGTGCTCGGCGGCGGCTACGTGGGCCTGGAGTTCGCCCAGATGTTCCGGCGCTTCGGGAGCGAGGTTACGGTCGTGCAGCGCGGCCCGCAGCTCCTCTCGCGCGAGGACGCGGACGTGGCCGAGGCGGTGGCGGAGATCCTGCGCCAGGACGGCGTCGAAGTGCTGCTCGAGACCGAGGCGCAGAGCGTGCGGCAGGACGAGAGCGGCGGTATCCAGCTCACCGTAAACGGACCCGACGGCGAAGACACGCTCTCCGGCTCGCACCTGCTGGTGGCCGCCGGACGGCCGCCCAACACGGACCTTCTGAACCTGGAGGCGGCCGGCGTCGAGATGGACAAACGCGGCTTCGTCAAGGTGAACGAGAGGCTGGAGACGAACGTGCCCGGGGTCTACGCCCTGGGCGACGTAAAGGGTGGCCCGGCCTTCACCCACGTCTCCTACAACGACTACCAGGTGATCGAAGCCAACCTGCTGAACGGGGGCGACGCCACCATAGCCGGCCGTCTGGTGCCCTACACGGTCTTTATGGACCCGCAGCTCGGGCGGGTGGGCCTGAGCGAGGCCGAGGCCCGCGAGCAGGGGCGCGACTTCCGCGTCGCCAGCATGCCGATGGGCCACGTGGCGCGGGCGCTGGAGATGGACGAGAGCCGGGGCATGATGAAGGCCGTGGTGGACGGCGGGACGGGCGAGATCCTGGGCTGCGCCATACTCGGGATAGAGGGGGGCGAGATCATGGCGATGATCCAGATAGCCATAATGGGCAAACTCCCCTACACCGCGCTCCGCGACGGCATGTTCGCCCATCCTACTCTCGCCGAGTCGCTGAACTCTCTGTTCGCGACGGTAGAGGATTAGTAGCCGTGGTCGGGGAGAACCCAATGTCAGCGGAAGCGACCGCGGCATGAAGCTGGTCTCCGTCAACGTCTCGCACCCGAGGGAGGTCGCGCACGGCCGCAAGATGGTCAGGACGGGTATTTTCAAGGAGCCGGTCGCGGGCCGGATCGTTCTGCGAGGGCTGAACCTCGACGGCGACGGGCAGGCCGACCTCGTGAACCACGGAGGCTTACACCGGGCGGCCTACGTCTATCCCGTGGAGAACTACGAATACTGGAGCCGTGAGCTCGACCGCGACGACCTCTCCTTCGGGCAGTTCGGCGAGAACTTCACCGTCGAGGGGATGACGGAGGAAGACGTCCACATCGGCGACGTCTTCCGCGTGGGTGACGCGCTGGTGGAGGTCTCCCAGCCGCGCCCGCCGTGCTTCAAGCTCGGCATCAAGATGGCAATGCCAGGGTTCCCCAAGCTGTTCCTGGCGAGCGGCCGGGTCGGCTTCTACCTGCGTGTTCTGGAGGAGGGCGAGGTCGGCGAGGGTGACGAGATCGAGCGCGTGAGGCGCGACCCTGAGCGGTTGACGGTGCGTGAGACGAGCCACCTGCTCTTTCTCGAAGGACAGGACCTGAAGGGCGCCAGGCGGGCGCTGCGCGTGCCCGCGCTCTCGCCAGGGTGGCGCGAGTCGTTCGAGGAGCGTCTCGTCACGGCAGGCGACGACGATCTCGGGACAACGAAACGTGGAGAGGAGTCAGGGTGACGATCAACC
>JACDFX010000454.1 GCA_013815575.1 Rubrobacter sp. | reverse complement strand
GCCCCGGACAACACACAGTGGGCCTACGTCTCGCCGGACAGCGCCCCGCCCGGCAAGTTGCTAGTCCTCGACGACGGCTCCGCGAGAGTGACGATCCGATACCTCCTCCCCGCGACCACCGCGGCCCACCAGAGAAGAGAGGACCGAGCGCCGGAACGAGTTCCCGACGGGCTCTCCGACTACCCAGACAGGGACTTTTTCCTCGTCGTCTCCGAAAGCGTCTCCGGCGAGACGAGGCGGAAGGTCGCGACCATCCTCTACGCCACCGACCCCGGTGAGGTCGAGCAGTGGAGTTGGCGGGAGGCCTACGAATAGGAGGAGTCCAACCGTCTCCCACACCCACCAACGTACTCGATCCCGCACAGACGCCTCGCCGGGCCTCGTCTCCGGGGGATTACCGTTCAACCATGGGATGCTCCGTTTTCGGACCTCGCACCGCGGATCACGAAGTTCTTAACCCGTCCTTAACGCTTCTCTCTTCAGGTGGCCCGGGATCGGGTGTAGTGTGGTGGCGACCGGTGGGACAACGGTGGGGTGGTTATGATCTCTCGCGAAGAAACGATTACTTTTCTGTGGCGTTGCTCGGGATGTCCGGCTGTCTACGACGCCGAAAGCCTGGCGTCCCTGCTGGACGACGGAACCTCCAGGGCGTGCTTCTGCGGCGGGCGGCTGATCGAGGACGTGGGGCCAGTCCCCGAACGGGGCAGCGAGGTCGGGGCGGACTCCGTGGTGCGCTACCGCGCGATGGGGCTCTTGCGCGCCCTCTGATCCTGGCGGTGGCGGCGCGGGCCGCTAGAATGCGGCCATGGAGCAGAAACAGGAGCGAGGCGGCGCGCTACGCGTCGGAATGGTGTGGGGTGGAATCGGCGGGGTCCTGGGTTTCGTCGCCTCGTTGCTGGGCTCCCTGGTCGGGATACTCGCCGGGGCCCTTGTCGGGTACTCCTGCGGCAAGCGGGCCGCGGTGGCCGAAACCGAACGGCCCGGGGCGCTCTCGGGCCTGATCGGGGGCGCGGTGGCCGCCCCCGTCTACGTGGTCGGGGCCTCCGCCGGGGCGCTCGTCGCGGCCCGCGGAATGGGCTCCCCCCGGATGGCCGCCACCCTCTCGGACGTGCTTGGCACCACCATATCCCCTGATGAGGCCTGGACGCTCTTTCTCCTCAGCGTCTTCCTGTCTGCCATCCTTCAGGCCGCCGTCTTCGTCGCGGCAGCCACCGCCGCCGGCGCTTTGGCGAGGAGAAGGCGAGTTTAGCTATTGATTCTTCGCCGCTTGGGCGGCGGTGTCGCCGAAGACGAGGCCTTCGTCCTCCGGCCGCGTGACGCCGGCCTTCTCCAGGCGGCGGTCTCTCTGGTACTTTCTTATGGCGGCTTTAACGGTGCCGAGGCCCAGAGTGGCGCACCTCGGGCGGGAGGCGACGATCTGGCGGCCAAGCTTCTCGATCATCTCGTTGTAGTCGAGTTCGAGCACCTCGTCCATGGTGAGTTTGCCGTCGTGGATCTCCTCTAAGATCATGCTTGAGGCGGCCATGCTGATGGTGCAGCCCTCGCCCTCGTAGGTGACGTCGTGGATGTGCTCGTGGTCCTCGCTCCCCTTGAGGTAAACGGTTACCACGTCCCCGCAGCCGGGGTTGCCCCCCGGCATCTCGACGTCCGCGTCCCCGAGCTCGCCCCGGTGCCGCGGCCTCTCGTAATGATCCAGCAGGATCTGTATCTGCAACTGCCTGTCCAACCCCAGCCCTCTCACTTTGTCGTCCGGTAGATATCCTGTGCCAAATTTTACCGTACCCGCGGATCCATCCCGTGAACTTGCTACTGTTTGTTACACTAACTCTATGAGAGTCGGAATAGTAGGCCTACCCAACGTAGGCAAGTCCACGGTCTTCAACAGCCTGACGCGGGCTGGCGCGGAGGCGCAGAATTACCCGTTCACCACGATCGACCCGAACCTGGGCGTCGCCGTGGTTCCCGACGGGCGCCTGGACGCCCTGGCCCGAATGATGAAGAGCCGGAGCGTGGTGCCGGCTACGGTCGACTTCGTGGACATCGCAGGTCTTGTGAGCGGGGCGAGCGCGGGTGAGGGCCTGGGCAACCAGTTTCTCGGGCACATCCGCGAGTGCGACGCCATCGCCCACGTCGTCCGCTGCTTCGAGGATGAGGACGTGGTCCACGTCAACGGCAGGGTGGACCCCGAAGGCGACGCCGAGACCATCAATACGGAGCTTTTGCTCGCCGACCTCGCGACCGTGGAGCGGAGGCTGGGCCGGGTCGGGAAGTCGGCCAAGGGCGGCGACGCGAAGCTCAAGGCCGAGGCCGCCGAGTTGGAGAGGCTGCTGAACCACCTCTCCGACGGTAGCCCCGCCCGCTCCTACCCCCAGACCGAGGCCTTGCAGGAGGCGATGGGGACGCTTATCACGGCCAAGCCCACCCTCTTCGTGGCCAACGTGGACGAGGAGTCTGTCGCCGAGGGCAACACGCTCAGCGCCAGGGTCGAGAAGCTGGCCGCGCGCGAGGGCGCCGAGGTCGTGCGCCTCTCCGCGAAGCTCGAGGCCGAGGTGGTGGAGCTCGGGGAGGAAGAGGCGCGGGAGTACCTGGGGATGCTAGGTCTTGAGACCACGGGCTTCCAGGAGTTCGTG
>JACDFX010000080.1 GCA_013815575.1 Rubrobacter sp. | reverse complement strand
ACGCGCCTGTGCAGCGGGTGAGCGGGGCCGAGGTGCCGGCGCCCTACGCGAGGAACCTGGAGCTTGCGGCCTTCCCGAGCGAGAAGCAGGTAACGAACGCGGCCCGTCGGGCTCTGTACATAGAGGAGAAGTAGGATGCCCGAAGTCATCATGCCCAAGATGGGTGACGCGATGGAGGAGGGGACTCTCCTCAAGTGGCTCAAGAGCGAGGGCGACGACGTCTCCGAGGGCGACGCCCTCGCCGAGATCGAGACGGACAAGGTCACGATGGAGCTGGAAGCCGAAGACTCCGGCACCCTCGCCCAGCTCATAGCCTCAGAGGGCGACGAGGTCCCCATCGGCGAAGCCATAGCCTTTATAGCCGGAGAGGGCGAAGAGGTCCCCGAACGCGGCGGCGAATCCGGAGCTGGCGCCGAGGCGGAAGCAGAGGAGGGCGGCGACGAAGGCGGCGGGACCCAGGCGACCGCCACGGAGACCGAGGAAGCGGAGGAGACCGAAGACGGTGGCGGGGAGGCGCAGGCGGCGGCGCCCTCGGGCAACGGCGCGGGCGGCAACGGGCAGTTCCGGGCCTCCCCGATCGTGCGCCGGCTCGCGCGGGAGAACGACCTCGACCTCTCGAAGATAGACGGCTCGGGCCCGGCCGGCCGCATCGTCGAGCGCGACGTAAAGGCCGCCATGGAACGCGGCGACGCGAAGGCCGACGGCGGGGCCGATGGCGGGGCGGACGGGCAGGCCGATGGACAGGCCGTCGCCGCACCCGAGCAGCCGACGGAGGGACAGGCCCAGATGCAGGGCTTCCAGCCGGCGAGGCTCCCGGAGCCCACGGAGGCCGAGGGGACGCAGCTCGTCGAGCCCACGCGCATGATGAAGGTCATCGGCGAGCGGATGACCGAGGCCAAGCAGCACGTCCCGCACTTCTACGCCACCGTAGAGGTGGACATGAACAACGCGATGGCTTTGAGGAAGCAGCTCAACGCCCAGCTCGAAGAGGAGGGCATCAAGCTCTCCGTCAACGACTTCGTCATGAAGGCGTGCGCCGCGGCGCTCCGCAACCACCCGAACCTCAACGCCATCTACACCACGAAGGGTGTAGAGCTCCACCAGAAGGTGGACATGGCGATGGCGGTTGCCCTGGATCAGGGCCTCATCACCCCCGTCATAAGGGACGCGGGGAGCAAGGGCCTGGCCCAGATATCCCGCGAGTCAAAGGACCTCGCCACTCGTGCAAGGGAGGGCGGCCTCAAGCCCGAGGAGTACCAGGGCGGGACCTTCACCGTCTCGAACATGGGCATGTTCGGCATCGAGAGCTTCACCGCGATCATCAACCCGCCCCAGGCGGCCATAATCGCCGTAAGCTCCATCGTCAAGCGCCCGACCTTCGACGAGAACGACGAGGTCGTCCCGGCGAGCATGATGAAGCTCACCCTCTCCGCCGACCACCGCATAGCCAACGGCCGCGACGGCGCCATGTACATGGCAGAGGTACAGAAGGTCCTCGAGAACCCCATCATGCTGATGGTTTAGGGGAGCAACGCGAAGCGCCCCTACGGGTTTCAGGAGCCCCCGGCGACGGTCGGGGGCTCTTCGCGTTGCTCCCGCCCCGCAGGCCACTGAGCGAGGGTTGCTGCACTGCCTGGGAAAGCCGGAAGGTCCTTTGACGCGGCGAAAAGGCCTTTTGAGGCCGGATGTCCGGACTTCTCTGGCTGACGGGTGGCTCCTGCGAGGTTCTTGAGCACGGGAACCTTTCCGTCCCCGAATTTGTAGAAGGGGTAAGGAGCTCCGAGAGGGAGGATCGGCCGTAGGCCCGGAGGAAGCGACGCTCGTCGAGAGGGCGAAAGGTGGGGACGTTGTCGCGTAGGAAGAATTGGTGCGCGGGCATCAGGCCGTGGCTTTCCGGACGGCGTTCACGATCACGGGCGACGCCGCCGAGTCCGAAGACGCTGCCCAGGAGGCCTTCGTCAAGGTCTACCGAACCCTGGAACGTTTCAGATCCGGCGCCCCTTTCAGGCCGTGGCTTCTGACCGTGGTCGCCAACGAGGCCAGAAATCGCCGCAGGGCCGCCGGACGTCGGGCGGGCCTCACGCTTCGGGCGGTGAAGCACGGGTCTCAAGCCGTCACACCTCCTTCCCCGGAGGCGACCGTCGTGGCGCGAGAGCGAAGGGCCGAGTTGCTCGGAGCCGTAGAAGGGTTGCGTGAAGAGGATCGCGAGGTGATCTCCTTGCGCTACTTCCTGGAGCTTACGGAGGCGGAGGCCGCGTCCGTCATGGGATGCGCGCGGGGCACGGTGAAGTCCCGGCTCTCGAGGGCCGTAGGCAGACTAAGAGAGAAGATGATGGAGGCGCAGGATGCAGCCGGATAGGGACCTCGACAGGGAGCTGCGGGATCTCGGCCCCCGCGTCGAGTACCCGCCCACCCCCGACCTTGCCAGTTCGGTTCGGGGCCGGTTGGAGGCGGAGTCCGGCGGCCCAGGATCGCCGGCCCGACCTCTGCCGCGGTTCTGGTGGATCGCCGCGGCCGCGCTCTTCCTGCTCGTGGCCGTTCCGGTCGTCTCGCTCGCGGTTCGCGGTACGGGCGGCGGTGGCATGCTGGCCGGAGGCGCGGCGGGTGGTGGCGCGGCGGAGTCAGGCGGGCAGGAGGCGGTGGAAGGGGACCGGGAAGGCGCCGGCGACATTACCGAACAGGAGGCCCCGTCGTCTATGGCGGCGGACTCCGGAGCGTCTTCTGCCTCCTCGGGTTCGTCCGCTGCCGCGTGCGCCTCGCCGGAGGCGGCCCTCGAAGCGCGGCCGGCGCGGGGGGCTCCGGGGGACGAGTTCGGGATTCGCGGAAGGTACTTCGTCGCCGGTTTCAGCGCCTGTGACGACACCGGGTCGGGTGGGTCGGCGCGAACTATTCCCGCCCGCGACGTGCGCGTAGAGTTCCGGCAGGACGGAAGAACCTGGGAGCTAGGCCGGTTCGAGGCCGATGAAGGCTCGAGGTTGGCTGCGAGCCTGGAGGTGCCAGCGAGCGCCAGGCCCGGAGACGCGACCGTGCGCGCCACCTACGGACAGGGGCCGCCAGAAGCCCCCTACGGACGCGTGTCGGCCGAAGCCCGATTCTCCGTACTCGACTGAGACGCGGCTCGTTCCCGTTCTACCTCCTCTTTTTCGTCCTCGTTTTCTTGGCCCCGTTGCCGTTCGGGACGGGCTGGCTCGGAGGCCCAGTCTCCGTCTTCGCCCGGTAACCGTCGGGCTGCTCCTCCCCGTCTGCGTCGGCTGCTTCCGGCTCGTCGTCTTCGACGCCTGACTTCGGGACGTTGCGGTAGATCAGGAGGTTCTGGAAGATGCTGATGATATTGGAGGTCACCCAGTAGACGAAGAGGCCCGCGGGGAACCGTAGGAGCACGATGCCGAAGACGAGGGGCAAGAAGCGCATGATCCTCCTCTGCTCCGGCGCGGTATTCTGCGTGGCTATCTCCTGGGAGACCATCATCGTCGCGATGTAGAGAACAGGCAGGATGTAGAGGGGGTCGTAGACGGTCAGATCCTGGAACCACAGGAGGCCGCCGGTCCTGAAGCTTTCGAGCTTGTCGAACTCCCGGATGGTGTAGTACAGGACGAGGAAGATGGGCAACTGCACGAAGATGGGCAGGCACCCTCCGAGCGGGTTTGCCCCGCGCTCCGAGTAGAGCTTCATCATCTCTTGCTGGAGCTTCTGCGAGTCGTCCTTGTGTTCTTTGCGCAGCTCGTCCATCGCCGGCTTGAGATCCTGCATCTTGCGCATGCTCTTGACCTGACGGATGGTGAGAGGGAAGAGGAGCGTGCGCACCACGACGGTGAGCATCGCGATTGCGAGCCACCACGGCGCCCCCCAGCCGTGGAAGGTCGAGAGCGTGAAGCCCATGATGTTGAAGAGCGGATCGAAGAGATCCCTCAAGAACTGCAGCATGTGTGTCGGTCCTTTGCCTCGTGGAAGATGGGTGCCTCGCTCGAAGGGCCGGTGCTACACCCAGCCGCCGAGGCCGGAGATCAGGACGACCAGCGGGCCGAAGAGCAGGGCCACCAGCAACGGCCACCCCTCGCCGCGCGCCGAAAGGCCCGAAACGGACGCGAAGGTGCGGGCCGCGGGGGCGAAGATGCCCGCCCCCGGCAACGGGTCGAGGCGCGTGGCGAGCCTGGAGGTCAGGCACACCGCGCAGCCGGCCGCGCCCAGGAACGCGAGCAGCGAGAGGCCGTAGTCTATGCCGGCGTAGGCCTCTTCGGGGCGCGCGACGTCAGCCAACAGGCCGATCAAGACGAGGGCGAGCAGCGGGCCCGCGCCGGCCCTGGCCGCGCTTGCCCGGAGCCTGTCGTTACCCGCGAAAGCTCCTGAAGAGAGAAAGTCCATACGAGAAGGGGATTGTAGCATCCGGGTGGCTTGGGACCTGCGCGAGAAAGCGGGCTGCGTTAAGCTGGTTGCCCTACCCGTGGGGACGGGTGGAGAGGTGTAATCTCTCGGAGAGGAGGAATCGTGGCGGCGGAGACGCAGACGATCCGGAACGTGTGCCTTATAGGGCACAGGGGCAGCGGCAAGACGCGCATCGCCGAAGGCATGATAGGCCTGGCCTCGGGCAGGGAGGGTCCGGCGAACGGGACCCTGGATAACTCCGAAGAGGAGCGGGAACGCGCCATGACCCTCGGGATGGGCGTGGCGTCCATCGGGTGGAAGGGTCGACAGATCAACCTTCTAGATACCCCCGGCGACGGGGGCTTTATCGGGGACGCCTTCGTCGCGCAAAGAGCGGCGGACTGCGCCGTCCTCGTCGTCCACGCGCAGGACCCGATTCAGGTCGTCACCGAGCGCGTCTGGCGCCGGGGCGAGAAGGAGGACATCCCGCACTTCATCGTCGTGAACCACCTGGACCGCGAACGGACGGACTTCGGGACCGTCATAGAGCAACTCAGGGAACGCTTCGGGCAGTCGGTCGTGCCCCTGAACCTGCCCGTCGGGCGGGAGGGCGACCTCGCCGGCGTCTACGGGCTCCTCTCTGGCATCGCGTTCGTGGGCGGGGGGCAGACCGCCGGGGTCCCGGCCGGCATGGAGGGCGAGGTCGACACCGCCAAGACCCAGCTCTACGAAGCCATTGCGGAGAGCGACGACACGCTGCTCGAGAAGTACCTCGAAGGGGAGGAGATCTCCACCGAAGAAGCTTTCGAAGGCATCCGCAAGGGCATCGCCGACGGCCTGATCATCCCGGTCCTCGCCGCGAGCGCGGAGCGCATGATAGGCGTCGACCGTCTTCTGGACGCCATCGCCGGCAGCGCCCCGAGCCCCGCCGACCGACCCCGGTGGACGACACAGAGCGGGAAAGAGATCCCTTCCGACCCGGACGGCCCGTTCGCGGCCTACGTCTTCAAGACCTTCGTCGATCCCTACGCCGGCCGCCTGAGCGTGCTGCGGGTCGTAAGCGGCCGCTGCCGCTCGGACGAGGCGCTCACGAACCCCCGCACGGGTTCCCAGGAGAGGCTCGGCGGCATCTTCCACCTAGTCGGCAAGGACCGCGAAGCCGTCGACGAGGCCGTCGCGGGGGACGTGATCGCGGTCGCCAAGCTCAGGGACACCTCCACCTTCGACACCCTGTGCAAGCCGGACGAGACCCTATCGTTCGGGCCGGTCGAGTTGCCGGAGTCGACGGCGGCGTTCGCGGTCGGGGCGAAGACGCGCGGGGAGGAGGAGAAGGTCTTCGAGGCGATCCGGCGCGTCGTCGATGAGGACCCGTCCCTGAGCCTGGAGCGCTCAGAGGCAACGAGGGAGGACATCCTGGCCGGCCTCACCCAGATGCACGTCGAGCTCGCGCTGGAGCGGATCAACCACCGCTACGGGGTCGAGGTCGAGGCGGAGGCGCCGAAGGTTCCGTTTATGGAGACGATCACGACGGGCGCGAAGGCCCAGGGACGCTACAAGAAGCAGACCGGCGGACGCGGCCAGTTCGGGGACGCGAGGGTCGAGATCTCCCCGCTCCCCCGCGGCTCTGGCTTCGTCTTCGAGAACGCCATCGTCGGTGGTTCCATCCCGCGCCAGTTCATCCCGGCTGTCGAGAAGGGCGTCGAAGAGGCGATGCGCGAAGGCAATATCGCCGGCTACCCGGTCGTGGACGTTAAGGTCCGCCTCCACGACGGCGCCTTCCACACCGTGGACTCCTCGGAGATGGCCTTCAAGGTCGCGGGCTCCATGGCCTTCAAGAACGCCGTCGAGGATGCCCATCCCGTCCTGCTCGAACCCTACGTCAAGGTCGAGGTGCTCGCGCCCGCCGAACTCGTAGGCGACGTGATGGGCGACCTCTCGGGCCGCCGCGGACGCCCGATGGGTGTGGAGCAACGGGGCGAGCGCCAGGTCGTGCAGGCCGAAGTTCCCCAGATAGAGATGCTCACCTACGCCCGCGACCTCCGCTCCATCACCGGAGGCCGCGCCAACTTCCACGTCGAGCCGGGCCACTACGAAGAAGTACCGCCGAACCTCGTCGAGAAGGTGCTGGCGGCGAACGAACGGGAGAAGGCGGCGGCGGGGTAGGACGTGGCTACGGCGCCCACGGTCTTTTCGGCTGGTTCTTCTAGGCCCCGGCCGCGGCACGTGCCCGGGGAGCGTCTACCCCGATCAGGCAGTCCCGCGTGACGAGGCCGGCCAGCCCTTCTTCGTCCATCCCGCCCGTGCCCGCCGGGCGCATCGGGAGCACCATGTAGCGGACGTCGGCGGTGCTGTCGTGAACGGCTACCCGCGTGCCCTCGGGCGGTTCGAAACCGAACTCGCGCATGACCGCCCGCGGTTCACGGACGGCCCGGGAGCGGTACTCGAAGCTCTTGTACCAGTCCGGCGGGCGGCCGAGGACGTTGCGCGGGTAGCAGGAGCACAAGGTGCAGACGATCAGGTTGTGGACCTCCGGCGTGTTCTCCACCACGACGAGCTCAGGCGAGGCCACCGCGTCTATGCCGAACTCGACGGCCGCCGCCCGGCCGTCCGAGAGAAGCCTGGTCTTGAAGCCTTCGTTCACCCACGCGCGGGCGACGAGTTTTGCCCCGTTTGCCGGGGAGCGGGAGTCCATGTAGGCCACGTTGTCCTGGATCTCGGCCTCGGTGACGACGCCCTTCTCGACCAGCAACGCCTCCATCGCCCGGACGCGCGCGGCGAGCGGGCTGGTGGCGCTTTCGGGTTTCGTCTCGTGGTGATGGTCGTGGCTCATTCTTCCCCTCCTGGCTCCAACCAGTGCTCGTA
>JACDFX010000453.1 GCA_013815575.1 Rubrobacter sp. | reverse complement strand
GCCCAGGCCCCGCCCTCGTCGAGGTCGCACCGCTCGACGGGGAACTCGACGCGCCGCTCCTCGCCTTTTTTGGGTAGCTTTATATCCACGCGGGCCTGGGGTTCACCGCTGACGAGGGCCATTGCGGCGGCCTTCGCGGCGGCGGCGGAGCAGGCGCCGGTGGTCCAGCCGGTCCTGAGCTTCTCGCCCTTGACCTTCGCCATGCTCGGTGGCATGGATGGCTCTCGAAGCTTGCGCGGGGGCATGGGGTGGTCCTCAGGCCTCCTTCTCGGCCGGCTCGGCCTTGCGGAACATGTGGGAGAACTCCGGGCTGTAGAGGTGAGAGCGGGTCCCCCCGGCACCGAGGCCGGGCCCGACCAGGATCAGGGCCTGGCGGGTAAAGCCGGCAGCCCTAATGCGGTCCGCCAGGTCCTCCAGGCGGCACTCGATAACCTCTTCGTCCGGCCAGCTCGCCCGGTAGACGACCGCGCAGGGGGTCTCGGGGGCGTAACCGCCCTCCAGGAGGTCTTCTTGCAGGGCGCGCGGCTTGGCGGCGGAGAGGAAGATCGCCATTGTCGTCCCGTGCTCCGCGAAGCTCTTTATGTCCTCCCCGTCAGGCATCGGGGTGCGGCTCGCCCGGCGCGTCAGGATGACGGACTGGGAGACCTCGGGTACGGTCAACTCCCGCCCGATGGCCGCAGCCGCGGCACCCAGGGAGGAGACGCCGGGAACTATCTCCCAGGGGAGCCTTATCTCCTCGCACAGCTCGATCTGCTCCAGCACCGCCCCGTAGAGGCTCGGGTCCCCCGAGTGGATCCTGGCGACCTTCAAATCCTCTTCTACAGCACGCTCGTAGAGCTCCCTTACCCCTTCGAGCGGGATAGTCGTGGACTCCACTATCTGCGCGTCGGGGCCGGCGTGTTCGAGGACGCCCTCGTGGACGAGGCTCCGGGCCCAGATCACCACGTCCGCCTCTCCTATAAGCCTCGCACCCCGGATCGTCAGCAGGTCCGGGGATCCCGGTCCCGCCCCTATGAACCACACCTTACCCAAGCTCTCCGCCCTTCTCCGTGAAGATTACAGTAGACAAGTAAGTCCCCTCCCGGCCCGCCATCTCATGCGCCGGGACCACCTCTTCGCCCTCGATTCCAAGCCTGGCCCCGTAAACCGCCCCCTCCAATCGCCCCGACTCCCTGGCCACCCCGAGCACCCGCCGCGTCCGGCTCCCGCCCTTGTAGCAGACGACCGTCTCGAAGGAGTCGAGCGCCTCCCGCAAATGCTGCTCCCCAGCCGTAAAGGGAAGCAGGGCCAGCCGCTCGTCGCCCTCGAGCAACACCGTCCCACTCCTGGAGGCCAGATCCTGCATCGCCGTGATGCCCGGCACCGTCTCCACCTCTATTTCGGGTAGCGTCTCCCTCACCTTTCGCGCGAGGTAGGTAAACGTCGAGTACACGTTGGGGTCCCCAATGGTCGCGAACGCGCAGACCTTTCCCTCCCGCAGATACCCGGAGACCTCGCGCGCCGCATCCGTCCAGTTCTGCTCCCGCGCCTCCGCGTCGTCAGAGAGGGCGAAGAGCAGGCGCCGGATGCGCCCCTCGTCCAGATACTCCCGCACCGTAGCCTCCGCCCGCCCGATCTCACCGGTGTCCCCGACGGGCACGAAGACCTCGTCGGCCTCCCGCAGCGCCCTGAGGCCCTTGATCGTCACCAGCTCCGGGTCCCCCGGCCCCACACCTACCCCGATGAGACGCCTGCTCATACTCGTACCTCTGTCCTTTTCGCGAAACGCAGGAACCGGCGCGGCAACCCCGGCGTCGCGGCCCAGTGGGTGTGCAGGTAGCTCGCGTGGACGCCGCCGGACACGAAGCCCTCGGGCCCGCGGCCGGCGAGGTCCCACGCGGGGGTTTCGCCCACGCCCGGTTCGACGGCCGAGTAATGGAACTCGTGGCCGCGGACGGTCGTCGTTTTCTCAGCCAGCGGGGAGTCAGGGATCGCACGCGCCTCCCGGTAGCCGAGCTTGAGCCGGTCCGTCATCCGGGCGGCGGCGTCGAGGACGCCGCACATCGGTTTCCCGTCCAGTTCCCGGACGAGGTACAGCAGGCCGCCGCACTCCGCGACCACGGGTCGTCTCTCCGCGGCGAAGCGCCGGACGCTCTCTTTCATGGGCTCGTTCGCCGAGAGCGCTTCGGCGTAGGTCTCCGGGAAACCGCCGCCGAGGTAGAGGGCGTCGGTTCCGGCTGGTAGGGCTTCGTCGGAGGTGGGATCGAAGAAGATGACCTCCGCCCCAGCCCCCTCTAGAAGCTCCACGTTCTCCTCGTACAGGAAAGTGAAGGACGGGCCGGCGGCGACCGCGACCCGGACGCCGTCCATTCGCCCTTCTTCGGGGGCGTCTGGGCTCCAGGGTGGCGCATCCGGCGCCCCTGCGGAGGCGGCCAGGCGCATCAGGGCGTCGAGGTCGAGGAACCGGGCGGCCACGCCGCCGAGGGCGTCGAGGGAGTGCCTGGCTTCCACGCGGCGCTCGGCGGCGGCGACGAGGCCGAGGTGCCTATCCGGCGTCCGCACGGCGGCGTCGCGCCGGAGAGCGCCGAGGACCGGGATGCCGAGCGGGGCTAGGGCCTCGCGGAGTATCTGCTCGTGGGTGGCGGAGCCGACGCG
>JACDFX010000452.1 GCA_013815575.1 Rubrobacter sp. | reverse complement strand
CGGCTTCGATGACGGGGCCTTCAGCGCCGTCGAGCGCCTCTTCTCCTTCGCCAACGGTCCAACTGGTGTCGGCAACCCGCAGCGCCAGGGCTTCGCCAGCGTGCTGTCGGGGGAGTCCACCGAGCCGCTCAACGTCTTCGGCGGGGTGCCGACTATCGCCCTCGACTATAGCCCGCTCTGGGACATGAACCTCGGGGTCTGGACTGACGAGGCAATCGAGAACGGCTATCGCTCTCGCATGATCGACGAGTTCCAGATCCTGAGCTTCGCCGAGCAAGGATTCCTGATCGGCCCGGATGGCGCCGACTACGGCTCCAGCGGGATCATCATCAACTGCCCGATCGTGATGCGTCTGCTATAGACAAGGCCGACGGCCGCACCACCCGGCGCCGCGTTTCGACCGGGAGCGCCATGCGGGAGGGCAGGACAGTACCGTTCTCCCCTCCCGTCTCGGCAGGCAACCGGTCGCCAGCGATTGTCCGGTCGGATGGTCGACACATCCCTCTCGTTCTATGCCCACATGAGGGGCTATACCAATGAGCGACAACGACACACCGACTCCAAGCCGAGGCCGCCTCCATCCCGATCCGAGTTGCGGTGGCCGTGACCAACCGAATGACGATGCCGTCAACACCGCACCAGTGAGCCGACGCGCCTTCCTCGCCGGCATCGGCGGCGCGTCGGCGGCGATTGCCGGGCTCCCGCAAGCGTTCGCACCGTTGAGTGTGCAGGCGCAGGACGCTCGCGATGAGCAGCCAACTGAGCCGGGAGCCGTGGTGCCGGCGCCATCCGGTAGGCTCCCTCGCCACGAGCGAGCCTACCGGATCCGGGTCGAGGCGGCCGACCGGCTCTACGAACTGCCGCTTTCGGGCATCCCCCGCGTTACCGACGAGGAACTGTACCCGACCAAGATCGGCAACTTCACCAAGGGCCTTCCCCACGATGCGCTCGGCGAGGTGAACCCGTTCGCCTACGAGGCGCTGGCTCAGGCCGTGGCCAGCGAGAACCCCTCCGCCTTCGAGGACGTCCCGATGGGTGGGGCGGTACGGCTCCAGAATCCGCAGGCCGGACTCGCCTTCGGTCTGATCGGCCTGGACTCGCACCAGATGACGATACCCCTCCCGCCGGTTCTTGCCAGTGCCGAGGCGGCGGCGGAGATGGGCGAACTTTACTGGCAGGCGCTGTTGCGCGACATCCCGTTCGCAACCTATGACCACGACCCACAAGTCGCCGCGGCTATCGATGATCTCTCGGTCTTCTCCGACTTCCGCGGCCCAAAGGCGTTGTCCGGTGAGGTCCCCGCCGCCATGCTCTTCCGGGCCGCCGTGCCGGGCGCGTTGACTGGGCCGTTCGTCTCCCAGTTCCTGCTCAAGGAGCTGCCGACCGGTGGCCAGCCGGGATCTCAGCAGATTCGGACAGTTCTCCCGCTGGATCTCCTCACCCACTACGACGACTGGCTCGCCGTGCAGGATGGGGCGATCCCTCCGGCCGCGCTTGCGCCGGTCTACGATCCGATCCCCCGCTACATCCGCAATGGCCGCGACCTGGCTGAGGCCGTTCACTGGGACTGGCCGGGACAGGCGGTCCACCAGGCCTGCCTGCTCCTCTTCGGGTTGGGCGCCTCCTCGTTGGCTGGTCTTGTCGCCGGCGACGCCGCGCTCCCACTCAACCTCACCAACCCGTACGCGAGTTCACGCACCCAGAGTGGCTTCGCCACCTTCGGCCTGGCGGACATCACCTCGCTGGTCGGATTGGCCACAGGATGTGCGCTGAGGGCGGCGTGGTATCAAAAGTGGTTCGTTCACCGCCGCCTTCGTCCGGAGGAGTTCGGCGGGCGCGTGCATCACGTTACGACGAGCACTGCCGCCTATGCTATCCACGACGATCTTCTGGAGCAGTCGAACGTGCTTGCCGAGGTCGGGCGACGGTTCGGGACGAATCTCCTGCCTCAGGTGTATCCGGAGGGGTGTCCGATCCACCCGGCCTATCCTTCCGGCCACGCCACCTGGGTTGGCGCCGGCGTCACGCTGCTCAAGGCGTTCTTCGACGAGTCCGTAATCATCGCGAACCCGGTGGTCGCCGCGGACGACGGGCTCTCGCTGGTCCCCTACACGGGGCTAGACGCGGGCGAGTTGACACTCGGTGGCGAACTGAACAAACTCGCCTGGAACATCGGGGTCGGCCGCAGCTTCGCGGGCATCCACTGGCGCACCGACGTCATCGAGGGGTTGCGGTTGGGCGAGGCAGTGGCCCTCGGCATCCTGCGAGACCTGCGAGAGACCTACAACGAGGACTTCGGCGGGTATGCGCTGACCGCCTTCGACGGGCGGCGGGTCACGATCTGATCAGCCAATGCTGCCGACTGGGATGTTTGCATCCTCGACGGCCAGCGGCAGCTTTCGGACTATGGAGGAGGCGCCCCAAGAATCCGCCGAGCAGACCGCGTCCTGGGTGATGAGTGGCCCCGCTCCGTACACCGAGCTGTAACGAAACGAGGGTTAGTCGGCACTATTGGTTATGTGGCACCTCGCAGGCAGGCGACGGTGTCGGAGGATCGATGAGGCAGCGTTGAGTGGCCGACGGTGATGCCGCCTACAGCCCGCTGGTACGAATCGAAAACGCCGGTGGCCACATCTACAA
>JACDFX010000079.1 GCA_013815575.1 Rubrobacter sp. | reverse complement strand
AGATTACAGTGCTCAAGAATAGTCCGGCGACGAAGACCGGGCGGTTCTTTGCCAGGAGGCCCAGCACTATAAAGAGGGGGAAGGCCACCAGGACGTAGCGGGGGGCGCCCATGAGCGGGCTCTGGGGGGTGCCGAAGAGGGCGGCGGGGAGGACGAGCAGGAAGGCGTAGAGGGCGAGGTCCGGGGGCAGGTCCCGCAGGCCCGCCAGCAGGACCACGAGGGCGAAGAGGAAGAAGAGCAGGTTGTAGAGGTTGGCGGCCCCGGCCAGGTGGTTGGCGAGGTTCGCCAGGGAAGGGTCGGACAGGAGCGCCGGGTCGAGGAGACGCGCGGCGCCCTCGGCTGCGGATCGCCAGGCCTTGACGGCGGTGGCGATGGGGCCCGCGGGCTCCCGGCCCCACTTCTGCTGGTCCGTGTAGAACAGGAGCGGGTCGCCGAAGCGCAACCAGAGGTAGGTGGCATAGGCGACGAGGCCCGAGGGGGCGAGTGCCAGGTAGAGGCCGCGCCAGCGGTAGAGGTCCCTGTTCCTGAACCACTCGTAGACCAAAGGGGCGAGAAGGAAGATCCCGACGTTCCGCGTCGCCGCCGCGAGGCCGGCGAGCAGGCAGGCAAGCAGCAGGTTCCCCCTTACCCTGGCCGCCCACAGCGAGCCGGCGGAGAGGGCCAGGAAGAGGCTCTCGGTGTAGGCCGCGTTCAGGAAGAACGTCGTCGGGAAGAAGGCCAGGGCGAGGACCGCTCCCCGGGCCACACCGGCGTCCCAGCCGCTCTCGGCGATGCGGTAGACGAAGAAGAGGGCGAAGGGGAGGGCCAACAGCGAGATCAGGGTCCCCCACACCGAGAGGGCGCCCCACGAGACGGGGCCGCCGAAGAGCCCCGCGAAAGACCGCATCAGGAGCGGGTAGAGGGGAAAGAAGGCCGGGGAGACCTGCTCCGGCGGCTGCAGGTAACCGCCCGCCGCGAGTGCTACGTAGTGCTCCCCGTCCCAGTGCGACCAGAGGCCCATCCTGCCGAACGGCACGTCCATGGTGACCGTCTGGAAGCGCGAGACCGGCACGAGGCTGGCGAACAGGGACCCGACGAAGAGGTAGAGCAGGCGGCTCGCGCCGTACACGAGCAGCACGAACAGGAGGCCTTCTCTCTTCGCCGTCTCCTTCAGATACGCCATCTTCCGCCCGGAATCGGTGGTGGAACCGCGGTGGTGGTCCGCGCCGGGCATTATACAAGGGGAGGGCTGTCAGCTATCGGCTCGTCTGGCCGAGACTACCAGGACGTCACGGTTCTCGAAGACGGGTGGGTAGAGGTCCGGGTTCGCCTCGAAGCGCCGCCAGTAGTCGATGGTTGGCCTGTCCGGCATGTTCTTGTAGAGGACCACGTAGCGGACGTCGTACTCTTTCAGGGTGCCCGACGCCTGTTCGGAGGTTGGGTTGATCACGGTGCGCAGGACGTCCAGTAGGGGTTCGGGGCCGGTTGGGGGGAGGTCCCTGGGGCGTAGGATCTGGCCGTACTCGAACGACTGGAGCGCCGAGTAGTCACCCATCGCGAGCATCATCCGGCTTGGCACCTGGTTGACGTGCGGGCTGACCATGATGTTGCCGCCCTCGTTGTGGCCTTCGAGCCACGCGCCGGCCTCGGCTATGGCGGGCGTCATGGTCATCTGGATGCTCGGCTTGACCGCCCAGCGGAGGCTCTGGACCGCCCCGGTCCCCACGAGCGCCACCGACAGCAACACCACCACCGAGGCCACGAAGACGGCCGGCGCCCTTCTCCGGGGCCCTACGGACTTCAGCACGGCCATGAGCCCGAGGGCGGCGAGCAGGGCCAAGGGGACGCCGAGGTCGCGCCCGAAGCGCTGGGGGAAACCCGTCATGGAGAGGCGGCTGCCGGCGAAGAGGATCGCCGCCCAGAGGAACACGGTGAAATGCGCGAGCGCTCCGGGCATCCCGCCGGTGCGCCCTACCCTGACGACGAGAAGGAAGACCCCGAGCAGGCCAAGCCACGCGACGGGCTGGGAGACCATCGTTCCGATAAGGAAGTTTTCGGGGTAGATGGCCTGCGTGTTGACCGCCATCCCGACGGCCTCTCCTGTCGTTCCACCGTCCCCCCAGCCGAAGAGCTGGGAAACTTCTCCCCCCAGACCGTAAGTGTGCCAGGCGTACACAACGGAGAGCATTCCCAACAGCGCGAGCGAGAGGGTCAGGACGAGGCCCCTGCGTCGGTCGCGGAAGAGCATCGGCAGCGCGAAATACACCCCGACGAGCGCGAGCAGGACCGCCAGGTACAAGCTCGCCACCGGGTGGTAGAGGACGACGGAGGAGCCCAGGATCGCCAGCGAGAGGCCGCTCCGCACCGACGGCGAACGGTACGTCACCACGAGGGAAGCCAGCGCCACCACCAGCAGGAACTGCGAGGTCACCAGGTTCGGGTACATGGCGTCGTGGAAGTAGTAGTAGGTGCCGCCGAGGAGCACGGTGAAGAAGGCGGCGGCGACCCCGTAGCCCCAGCCCCAGAGCCTGCTGCCGAGGGTGTAGAGGGCCAGGGCTGGGAGTAGGAGCAGGGCGGGGCCGAGGACGGGGAAGATCTCCAGCGGGTCAAGCCCGGTCAGGCGCGAGACGGAGGCGGTCAGCGTGTGGAATCCCGGGGGGTAGATCAGGTACGGCTCGATCCTCCCCACCTCCATCATCCGGTTCGCCATCACGGCGTGCGAGTAATGATCCACCCCCCGCATGAACGGCCAATCGTGTAACACCGGCCCAACGTACCCCCGCGCCAGCGCGAGCAACAGCACCGCAGGCAACAGCAGCCGCCTCACGCTCGCCGGGACCGCCGGCAGGAGGGGCGAAGACCCGGCGGACTCACCAACGGTCGTCTCCGAACGTTCCCGAAAGATCAGGTCGAGCACGCCCGACGCGGCGACCAGCAGCGCGAGGACAAGCGTCATCTCCTTCGTCGGGACGGTAGCGCCGGTGATCGCGGGCCTCACAGCCTCCCCCGGCACGGCCCCGATCAGGACTCCAAACGCCAAGGCCAGCGCCACCGCGAGCGGCACGAGCGCGGGCGCGGATAACGAGACGGCAGGGTCCGGAACGACGGGCTCGTCGTCCCCCTTCGCCGCCCCGAACCGCACGCGGGCCGCCAAGCCCGTCAGAAACACGGTGAAAACAGAGGCGACGACGACGGGGAGCGTCAGGCCGAGGCCGAGCAGGCGCGTCGGTACCAGCGCGGCGGCCGGCACCAAGGCCATCGAGAAGGCGACGGAGAGCGCGGCCCGTTCGGCGTAGTCCGCCGGCGCGCGCAGCAGCCCGGCCCAGAACCATCCAGGTGCTACCCCAACCGCAAGGGCGGCCAGGGACGCCAGGATCAGGTCGAGCAACATGGTTCTTCACTCTCTGTTCGGCGGCCACACACGCCGAACAGGTTAGCAAGCGACCACCCCACCGCCACCCGAAAAAGACACTGCCGGACGAATTTAACCGACTGTTTACAATGCTTTAGGACGCGTTTCACAAAAGGTTGGGGAATAATGGCGTCCTCTCTCGCCAGGTGTGTCGACGGCTCAGTGGTGGGCACAAATCTTGGCGAGAAGGACTCTCCGGCGTGTTGTGCAAGTCGAGAGGGATCTCCTGCTTCGCTAGGGAGCTTGCTTATTCGCCGATAGCGTTAGGGGCGGGTGACCTTTATGTATCGGTTGCGTTGCGACGTCGAACATTCGCAGAAGTTCGATGCCGCGCTTGGCACCGACCCGTCTTTCGCGAAGTTCGCCGCCGGTCGGAGTTCTCGAAAATTCGCCCGTCCCTTACCTTCTACGAGGTTCGTGACCCCGGCCTTTCTAGACTGCTGGGTGACGAGGATCGTCCTTCCGGTGGGTGCGAGCCCGGTTGAAACGTGGCATAGTTCCTACGTCCGTGAAGCGTAGAGTGGGGAGGGGATACCTGTGCGAAAAACGTTGCTCACATTCTTGGTCGTGGCGGTGGCGCTGGTCTTGGGCGGCGGGGTGGCCCTGGCGGCCACGGTTCGCTGCGAGGGTGGAGCCTGCGAGGGCACCGCCAGCCCCGACACCCTCAACGGTTCCGCCGCCCGGGATGCCATCTACGGCTTCGGCTCCGACGACAGGCTCTACGGCAACCGCGGCGACGACTTCCTCTGGGGCGGCCCGGGCGCCGACGAGCTGTACGGCGGGCCGGGGGGCGACCGGTTCTACGGCGAGGGCGGCTCCGACCATTTCTACGGGGGCGTCGGCAGGGACCGCATGACCGGTGGGCCGGGAAAGGACACGCTGTACGGCGGGACGGAGGACGACTCCATCGCCGTCCAGGACGGCCGCCTGGACGTGGTCGACTGCGGCCCGGGCGACTACGACGCAGTGGTTATAGACAGGGAGCTGGACCGCGTGAGCAACTGCGAGAACGTGTACTGGCAGGGGTAGTAGACCCCTCCCGCGCAGGGCCGGTCGCGCGCCGTGACGAACGGAGGCGCCGGGCTGGGGGCCTATCCCCTTCGGACCGGGCAGGCCAGGTTCTCGGGACTTCGCCCGTGGGGCTTTCTCAGAAGTTCGCGCTGGGTCAGAGTTCTCGGAAGTTGAGCGGCTAATAGGGCAAAGATCACGCTTTTAGGGGAGGCGTTGGGGCGCGGTTCGTACCTATAGTTGCTTCAGGGCCGGGACATCCCCGGCCACAACAGACAAGGACGGTCCATGACCGAAACTATCGCTTGGCCAACCAAGACAAGGGAGCTGCACAACCACCACTTCGATTCGACGATCTGGAACGACTTCCGCTTCCGCCACGACGACGTCGTCGTCGCCAGCTACGCCAAGGCGGGCACCACCTGGACCCAGCAGATCGTAGCCCAGTTGCTCCTGGGGCCAGACCCGGACCTCGAGGTGGCCGAGATGTCCCCCTGGCTCGACCTGCGCATCCCCCCCAAGGACGTGAAGCTGCCGATGGTGGAGGCGCAGACCCACCGGCGCTTCCTGAAGACGCACCTCCCCCTAGACGCCCTCGTCTTCTCGCCCGAGGCAAAGTACGTCTACGTCGGACGCGACGGGCGCGATATCGTGTGGAGCATGTACAACCACCACGCCAACGCGAACCACCTCTGGTACGAGGCGCTCAACGACACGCCCGGGCGCGTCGGGCCGCCCATCGAGCCGCCCCCCGAAGACATCTGGCAGTACTTCCGCGAGTGGCTGGAACGCGACGGCCACCCCTTCTGGCCGTTCTGGGAGAACGTCCGCACCTGGTGGGAGGTTCGCGACCTCCCAAACGTCCTGTTCGTGCATTTCGCCGACCTCAAACGCGACATGCCGGGGCAGATGCGCCGCATAGCCAGGTTCCTGGAAGTTCCCGTCGACGAGGCGCGGTGGGAAGATACCCTCGAATACTGCTCCTTCGACTGGATGAAGCGGAACGCCGCCAAGAGCGTCCCGCTCGGGGGCGCCTTCTGGGACGCCGGCGCCGGGGTCTTTATCAACCGGGGGACCAACGGCCGCTGGACGGAGACCCTCACGCCTGAGGACGTGGCCGCCTACGAGGCGCGGGCCGTCCGGGAGCTCGGACGCGAGTGCGCCCAATGGCTCGCCATGGGCGAGCAGGCAGGGAGCCAAACTCCTTCGTAGCCTTCGTAGGCACCCCATCGCAAGAGAGGACCGGGCTGCTACACCCCGGTCCTCTCTTACCCCTTATTCACCCGAGTACGTGGAAGGCGTATTGTCCGAACTTCGCCCTGAGGGGCTTTCTCGGAAGTTGGTATAGCCCCAGTCCTAGCTTCGCTGGAGCTCGCTTGCCGATAATTCTTGCCAGGGGTGTTGTGTCCCATTGTGGACCGGGGCTCCCGAGGCGGAATGGCCTATGTACCAACGTCCGGGGAGGTCGGTGCTGTGAGAAGTTATCGGTAGTTTGTTGCTAACGGACATAGAGGTAGAGTCCTCTTCCCGCAAACACTTGCTCAAGCAGCATCCCTAACTCTTCTGGCGGGGGCAGATCCGAGAACGCTTTCCAATATCTTCGCAGCATCATCCATGGCTCCAGCCACGCCCTCACCGCCCTCAATGCCTCCGGCCACGAGATCTTCGGCCCGCGACTTCGCCCGGGGCCCGTTTTTCCCCCGGCCCGCCGCCTTGGAGGCGACGGGTTGGTTGTACTCATCAACCCCGGCCTGCCGCTCTGCTTCGTTGGTGGGCGACCGGCCGTAGCCATGCCAGCAGAATGAGAACGCGCAAAACACCAACTGCCAGTGTCGGCGGATGGCGATGTCCGATCTCACCTGGTATTGCGAGAAGCCCAGGCGGTGCTTGACCTGCTTGTAGCTCTGCTCCACCCACATCCTCAGTCCATACAGGCGCACAACCTCCGCGAGGTCCGCGGCGGCGAGTTCGCTTTCGGTCGCCCGTTCGGAGCGATCGCTGGGCGCGGGCAGGTTGGTGGTCAGGTGCCAGGTGGCAAGATCTGGCAGCTTTTCGGGGTCGGTGGTGGCCACGACCGCCCTGCGCGCCCGCTGTGGGCCGTAGGGTCCGGCTTGCACCTCTAGCGCCCACCACCGCTCCCGGTGCCCGTCACGGAAGATGCGCGCAACCTCCTTCCACTTCCCCGGTTCGGCGGCATCTTTCCACCCGGCTGCCTCGGCGGCCTCCCATAGCGCGCCTATCTCCTCGCCCTCCTTGTGCCACCAGCAGTGCGACTTCTTCAGAGACAGCACGTACCCTGCGCCGAGCCTATCCAGGGCCATCTTGAACTCCTCATCTTCGCCGTAGAAGGAGTCCGCGACCACCGCCCTGAAGGGCAGTCCTACCTGTACCGAACGCTCTACGAGCTGGCCGGCTATCTTGAGCTTGGTGCGGAAAGCGGAGTCGGCCTTGCCCTTCTCAAAATGGTGGGCCGGGGTGTATGGCTCGACCTCCAGCGGATAGTACACCTCCTCGTCGGCCCACAAAGAGCTCACCGACACCACCCCATTGTCCACCTTGCCGATGTTTGCCAGGTACTGCTTTCCCACATGCGCGGTCTTCTTGCCGTCCTTACGGTCCCCATGCTCGTCTATGATCAGCACGCCGTTGCCATCGGGGGCGGTACCAGGCTCGGCCCTCAACAACTCCAGCCTTCGAGCGCTAACCGCGTCGAGATCCCACCCGGACTCCGACAAGAACCACTGCAGCGACTGCGCACGGGCGTGCTGCGCCCCCACCACGGGCTCGGCGTTGGCAAGCGCGGTCAAGGTCTTGTTGCGTTCGGCCGGGAGCAGGAGTCCCTCCAGAT